>NZ_JBMNDR010000010.1:112368-136416 GCF_052543235.1 Streptomyces sp. SAS_272
CCCCCCCCCCCCCCCCCCCCCCCCCGCCGTTCTTCGCTTCACCGGGGAAACGGCCGGATCGCACCCGGTCCGCCCGTCTGACGCCCACTCCGCCTTCGATACACAGGCCCCACACAGCCGACGGGCGGGCGCCGCTGCCGGCGGCCGGTGCCGCGGGGCCACCTTCTGGACATCAGCTGAGGTTAGGCTAACCTACGTTCGAACCGTCCTCGGGTGATCCACCCCGTTCGAAAGTAGCCAGAGACATGTCCAACGTCAGAGCCGCCCGCCTCTCCCGCCGCGGCGTCCTCGCCGCCGGTGGCGCCCTCGGCCTCGGCGCCGCGCTCGCAGCCTGCGGGGACGACGCGAAGAGCGCGGGCTCCGCGTCGTCGGCGAGCGCCTCTGCCAAGTCCGGTCCCTGGAGCTTCAAGGACGACCGCGGCACCACGGTGAAGCTGGACGCGATCCCCGCGAACATCGTCGCCTTCACCGGCGTCGCCGCCGCCCTCTTCGACTACGGCATCCAGGTCAAGGGCGTCTTCGGCCCGACCAAGACCGCCGCGGGCAAGGCCGACGTCCAGGCCGGCGACATGGACGTCAGCAAGGTGACGGTCCTCGGCAACGTCTGGGACGAGTTCAACGTCGAGAAGTACGCGGCCCTCGCGCCCGACGTCCTCATCTCCACGATGTTCGACAGCGCCGGCACTCTCTGGTACGTCCCCGAGGCCTCCAAGGACAAGATCGCGGGGCTCGCTCCGAGCGTCGGCATCTCGGTCTACGACCGTCAGCTGACCGCTCCGCTGCAGCGCATGTGGGAGCTGGCCGAGTCGCTCGGCGCCGACATGACGGCCTCCGCGGTCACCGACGCGAAGAAGAGGTTCGAGGCCGCCGCCGCCCGGCTGCGCGCCGCCGCCAAGGCCAAGCCCGAGATCAAGGTGATGGCCGGTTCCGCGAGCGCCGAACTGTTCTACGTCTCCGGCACCGACCTCTCCGTCGACCTGGAGTACTTCAAGTCCCTCGGCGTGAACTTCGTCGAGCCGCCGGAGAGCGCCAAGGCCCAGGGCGGCGGCTGGTACGAGTCACTGAGCTGGGAGAACGTCGACAAGTACCCGGCCGACGTCATCATGATGGACGACCGCTCCTCGACGGTACAGCCCGCCGACATCACCGAGGCGACCTGGAAGAAGCTGCCCGCGGTGAAGGCCGGTCAGGTCATCGCGCGCTCGCCCGAGCCGATCCTGTCGTACGACAAGTGCGTGCCGTTGCTGGAGAACCTCGCCGCCGCGCTGGAGAAGGCGAAGAAGGTTTCCTGACCCATCGGGTGGCTCGGGTGAACGCAGGTGAGCCGCCTCTTCCCGCCTACAGGAGCATCTCCGTGACCACCGCCGTCGCTGCACCCTTCCGCTTCTTCTCCCTCCAGGTCGTGCGGACCCGGCGGCCCGGGTCCTCGCTCGTCCGGGTCACCTTCGCCGGGGAGGACCTCGAGCACTTCCGCTCCGACGGCCATGACCAGTCGCTGTCGCTGTTCCTGCCCCACCCGGGGCAGGACGCGCCCGCCGTGCCCTTCGAGCTCGGGGACGGCTGGTGGCAGGCGTGGCGCGAACTGCCGGACGGCGTACGGGCGGTGATGCGGTCGTACACCCTGCGCGCCCTGCGCCGCGACGCGCTCGGCCGCACCCGGGAGATCGACATCGACTTCGTGCTGCACACCCCGGCGGGCCCCGCCTCCGCGTGGGCCTCGCGCGCGGCCGCCGGGGACCGGGTCGTCCTGCTGGGCCCGGCCGTGGCCGACAACCGGGCGATCCGGTTCCGGCCGCCGCACGACAGCGACCTGGTGCTGCTGTGGGGTGACGAGAGCGCCCTCCCGGCCGTCGCCGCGATCCTGGAGTCCCTGCCGGCCGGGCAGCGCGCCCGGGTGTGGCTGGAGACGCACGACGCGGGAAACGTGCGGGAGTTGGCGACGGCGGCGGACGCCGAGGTCACCTGGGTGGTCGGGGAGGGCTCCGTCGACGCCGTGCGCGCCGCCCGGCTCCCGGCCGCGACGCGTCCGTACGTCTGGATCGCGGGCGAGTCGGGGTGCGTGAAGGCGCTGCGACGGCACTTCGTCCAGGAGCGCGGCTTCGACCGGCGTCGGGTCGCCTTCGTCGGGTACTGGCGCCAGGGCATGAGCGAGGAACAGCTCCGCGAGGCGGAGTAGACGTCCCGGCCACCGCGCCCCTGCGGGAAGTCGCGCAGGGCATGGACGTGATCACGGTCACGAACCAGGCATGACCATGATCGCGCAACTTAGGTTAGGCTAACCTAAGTTGAATCTCTGATTCCGCTCCTTCCCCGTCCACCCGCGGACCCCGTCCCCACCCCCGGAGGACCCCCACCATGCGCTCGCACCTGCTCAATGACACGACCGCTGAGCAGTACCGCCGCTCCGTGACCGAAGGAGTGGAACGGGTCGCCGCCAAACTGGCCGCCACCCAGCGGCCGTTCACCGGCATCACGGTCGACGCCCTCGCACCCCGCATCGACGCGATCGACCTCGACCGGCCGCTGGGCGACACCACCGCGGTGCTGGACGAGCTGGAGGAGGTCTACCTCCGCGACGCCGTCTACTTCCACCACCCCCGCTATCTCGCCCACCTCAACTGCCCGGTCGTGATCCCCGCCGTCCTGGGCGAGGCGGTCCTGTCCGCCGTCAACTCCTCGCTGGACACCTGGGACCAGTCGGCGGGCGGCACCCTCATCGAGCGCAGGTTGATCGACTGGACGGCCGCCCGCACCGGCCTCGGGCCCGCCGCCGACGGCGTGTTCACCTCCGGCGGCAGCCAGTCCAACCTCCAGGCGCTGCTGCTCGCCCGCGAGGAGGCGAAGTCCGACTCCCCGGCGAAACTGCGCGTCTTCGCCTCCGACGTCAGCCACTTCAGCGTGAAGAAGTCCGCGAAGCTGCTGGGCCTCGAGCCGGACGCCGTGGTCTCCATCCCCGTCGACCACGACAAGCGCATGCAGACCGTCGCGCTCGCCCACGAGCTGGAGCGCTGCAAGCGGGACGGACTCGTCCCGATGGCCGTCGTCGCCACCGCCGGCACCACCGACTTCGGCTCGATCGACCCGCTGCCCGAGATCGCCGAGCTGTGCCAGCAGTTCGGCGCCTGGATGCACGTCGACGCCGCCTACGGCTGCGGGCTCCTCGCCTCCGTGAAGCACCGGGACCGGATCGACGGCATCGAGCGCGCCGACTCCGTCACCGTCGACTACCACAAGTCCTTCTTCCAGCCCGTGAGTTCGTCCGCGCTCCTGGTGCGGGACGCGGCCACGCTGCGCCACGCCACCTACCACGCCGAGTACCTCAACCCGCGCCGCATGGTGGACGAACGCATCCCCAACCAGGTGGACAAGTCCCTGCAGACCACCCGCCGGTTCGACGCGCTCAAGCTGTGGATGACCCTGCGGACCATGGGCGCCGACGGCATCGGGCAGCTCTTCGACGAGGTCTGCGACCTGGCCGCCGAGGGCTTCGACCTGCTGGCCGCCGACCCGCGCTACGACGTCGTGGTCCGGCCCTCGCTCTCCACCCTCGTCTTCCGCTACATCCCCGCCGCCGTCACCGACCCGGCCGAGATCGACCGGGCCAACCTCTACGCCCGCAAGGCCCTGTTCGCCTCCGGCGACGCCGTGGTCGCCGGCACCAAGGTCGGCGCCCGCCACTACCTCAAGTTCACCCTGCTCAACCCCGAGACGACGACCGACGACATCACGGCCGTCCTCGACCTGATCGCCGGCCACGCCGAGCAGTACCTGGGAGACTCCCTTGACCGCGCTTCCTGAGCCCGCCCCCGTGACCGGGACCCACGACTTCATCGGCATCGGACTCGGCCCGTTCAACCTCGGCCTCGCCTGCCTGACCGAGCCGATCGACGCGCTCGACGGCGTCTTCCTGGAGTCCAAGCCGCACTTCGAGTGGCACTCCGGGATGTTCCTGGACGGCGCCCACCTGCAGACCCCGTTCATGTCGGACCTGGTCACCCTGGCCGACCCGACCTCCCCGTACTCCTTCCTGAACTACCTGAAGGAGAAGGGCCGGCTCTACTCGTTCTACATCCGCGAGAACTTCTACCCGCTGCGCGTCGAGTACGACGACTACTGCCGCTGGGCCGCCGACCAGCTGAGCAGCGTGCGGTTCTCCACCACCGTCGCCGAGGTCGCCTACCAGGACGAGCTGTATGTCGTGCGCACGACCGCAGGCGAGGAGTTCCGCGCCCGTCACCTCGTCCTCGGCACCGGGACGCCCCCGTACGTCCCCGAGGCCTGCGCGGGACTGGGCGGCGACTTCACGCACAACTCGCGCTACCTCCAGCACAAGGCGGAGCTGCAGAAGAAGGAGTCGATCACCCTGGTCGGCTCCGGGCAGTCGGCCGCCGAGATCTACTACGACCTGCTCAGCGAGATCGACGTCCACGGCTACCGGCTGAACTGGGTCACCCGCTCCCCGCGCTTCTTCCCGCTCGAGTACACCAAGCTCACGCTGGAGATGACCTCCCCGGAGTACGTCGACTACTTCCGCGAACTGCCGGAGCAGACCCGCTACCGGCTCACCGCCGAGCAGAAGGGCCTGTTCAAGGGCATCGACGGCGATCTCGTCAACGAGATCTTCGACCTGCTCTACGCCAAGAACCTCGGCGGTCCGGTGCCCACCCGGCTGCTCACCAACTCCTCGCTCACCGGGGCGGCCCACGCCGACGGCGCCTACACGCTGTCCTTCCGCCAGGAGGAGCAGGGCAGGCACTTCGAGCTGACCTCACAGGGGCTCGTCCTCGCCACCGGCTACCGGTACGCCGAGCCGGAGTTCCTCGCGCCGGTCCGGGACAGACTGCGCTACGACTCCCGGGGCAACTTCGACGTCGGCCGCAACTACGCCATCGACGTCACCGGACGGGGCGTCTTCCTGCAGAACGGGGGCGTGCACGCGCACAGCGTCACCTCGCCCGACCTCGGCATGGGCGCCTACCGCAACAGCTACATCATCCGCGAGCTGCTCGGCAGCGAGTACTACCCCGTCGAGAAGACCATCGCGTTCCAGGAGTTCGGCGCATGAACACCGTCACCGCCACGGCCGCCGTCGGCCGACTGTCCTTCCGCCCCCTCGACCCCCTCCGGGACGCCGAGCTGCTGCACCGCTGGGTGACGCACCCCAAGGCCGCCTACTGGATGATGCAGGAGGCGCGACTCGTCGACGTCGAGCGGGCCTACATGGAGATCGCGGCCGACGAGCACCACCACGCGCTGCTCGGCCTGCACGACGGCGAGCCCGCGTTCCTCATGGAGTACTACGACCCCCGCCACCGCGAGCTGGTCGGCCTGTACGAACCGCGGCCCGGGGACGTCGGCATGCACTTCCTGGTCGCTCCCACCGACCGGCCGCTCCACGGGTTCACGCGCGCCGTGATCACCGCCGTCATGGCCCGGCTCTTCGAGGACCCGGCCGTCGCCCGCGTCGTCGTCGAGCCGGACGTGTCCAACAGGGCCGTGCACGCGCTGAACGAGGCCGTCGGGTTCGTGCCCGAACGGGAGATCCAGAAGCCGGAGAAGCCTGCGCTGCTGAGCTTCTGCACCCGCGAACAGTTCACCGCGGCCACGGGGGCGACGGCATGAGCCTCACCGACGCCGTGACGCACCTCTCCCCCGAGCGCTGGGCGCAGGCCAACCGTCTGCTCGTCCGCAAGGCCCTCGCGGAGTTCGCGCACGAACGCCTGATCACCCCCGAGGAGCAGGACGGCCGGTACGTCGTGCGCAGCGACGACGGGCTGACGGCCTACCGGTTCACCGCCGTCCGCCGCGCCCTGGACCACTGGCAGGTGGACGCCGGCTCGATCACCCGCAGCCGCGACGGCGGTGAACTCCCTTTGGAGGCACTGGACTTCTTCGTCGAGCTGCAGAAGACGCTGGGCCTCAGCGCCGCGATCCTGCCGGTCTATCTGGAGGAGATCTCCTCCACCCTCTCCTCCACCTGCTTCAAGCTGACCAAGCCGCCGATCACGTCGGCGGAACTGGTCAGGAGCGGCTTCCAGGCCGTCGAGACCGGGATGACCGAGGGCCACCCCTGCTTCGTCGCCAACAACGGACGGCTCGGCTTCGGCGTCCACGAGTACCTGTCGTACGCCCCGGAGACGGCGAGCCCGGTCCGGCTGGTGTGGCTGGCGGCCCACCGCTCACGGGCCGCGTTCACCGCGGGCGCCGGGATCGCGTACGAGTCGTTCGTGCGCGAGGAGCTGGGCGGGGAGACGGTCGACCGGTTCGACCAGATCCTGCGCGAGCAGAACCTGGACCCGTCCGACTACCTCCTCATCCCCGTCCACCCCTGGCAGTGGTGGAACAAGCTCTCCGTCACCTTCGCGGCCGAGATCGCCCGCAGGAACCTGGTGTGTCTCGGCGAGGGCGACGACGAGTACCTGGCGCAGCAGTCCATCCGGACGTTCTTCAACCGGTCCCACCCCGAGAAGCACTACGTCAAGACGGCCCTGTCCGTGCTCAACATGGGCTTCATGCGGGGGCTGTCGGCCGCCTACATGGAGGCGACCCCGGCCATCAACGACTGGCTGGCCCAGCTCATCGACAACGACCCCGTCCTGAAGTCGAGCGGCCTGTCGATCATCCGGGAGCGGGCGGCAGTCGGCTACCGGCACCTGGAGTACGAGGCCGCCACGGACCGCTACTCGCCGTACCGCAAGATGCTGGCCGCGCTGTGGCGCGAGAGCCCGGTCCCCTCGCTGCGGGACGGCGAGTCGCTCGCGACCATGGCCGCGCTGCTGCACGTCGACCACGAGGGCAGGTCGGCGGCGGGCGCGCTGATCGAGCAGTGCGGGCTGCGCCCCACCGAGTGGCTGCGCGCCTACCTGGAGGCGTACTACACGCCCTTGCTGCACTGCTTCTACGCCTACGACCTGGTCTTCATGCCGCACGGCGAGAACACGATCCTGGTCCTGAAGGACGGCGTGGTGCAGCGGGCGGTCTACAAGGACATCGCCGAGGAGATCGCCGTCCTGGACCCGGACGCGGTGCTGCCGCCCGAGGTACGGCGCATCCGCGTCGAGGTGCCCGACGACACGAAGCTGCTGTCCGTCTTCACGGACGTCTTCGACTGCTTCTTCCGCTTCCTCGCCGCCGGCCTCGCCGACGAGGGGATCCTGGAGGAGGACGACTTCTGGCGCACGGTCGCCGAGGTCACCCGTGCCTACCAGGAGGCGCACCCCGAACTGGCCGACAGGTTCCGCCAGTACGACATGTTCGCCCCCGAGTTCGCCCTGTCCTGCCTCAACCGGCTCCAGCTGCGCGACAACGAGCAGATGGTGGACCTGGCGGACCCGTCGGGCGCCCTCCAGCTGGTCGGCACCCTGGGAAATCCCGTCGCGGGGTTCTGATCGGGCGCGCGGGCGCCCCCGGGCACGGTCCCCGGGGGCGCCCGTCGCCGTGTTTGGAAGAATCCCCCCATGGCGGAAATCATCCAGCGCGACGGAACATGGGTCTTCGACGGCGACGCCCTGCGGCTGACCCCGGGCCGGGACAAGAACGTCAGCCTCCTCCGCCGGACCCTGGGCGAACTGACCGTTCCCCTGGGCGCGTTGGCCGGCATCTCGTTCGAGCAGGGCAAGAAGGCCGGACGGCTCAGACTGCGGCTGCGCGAAGGCGCGGACCCCCTGCTGCACGCGACCGGCGGCCGGCTGACCGAACCCCACGACCCCTACCAGCTGACCGTCGAGTCCGACCGGTACGGCGTCGCCGAGTACCTCGTGGACGAGGTGCGCCGGGCGCTGCTGCTCGACGGGGTCCCGGCCGGCCCGGTGGACGCCTATCTGCTGCCCGGCCCCGCCGTGCCCCTGTCGGTCTCCGCCGGGGACGGCACCGCGGGCTTCGACGGTGAACGGGTGCGACTGGAGTGGAACTGGAAGACGGAGGAGTCCAAGGCCTCGGCAGGCGTCCGCAGTATCGGCGTCGACGAGATCGAGGGCGTGGAGTGGCAGCCCGCGGTAGGTCTCGAGAACGGTTGCCTGCGTTTCCGGCTGCGGCACGCGCCGACGAAGACACCGGCCAAGTACGACCCCAACGCCGTCGAACTGTGGGGGTTCAAGAAGGACCCCCTGATGGCGCTCGTCGCCGCGGCCGTGCAGGCCCGGCTGCCCCACCCGGCCGCCGCCCCCGAGGACGCGCCGGCGCCGTCCGCGTCCTCCGCGCCGGGCCTGCCGCCGGGCGCCGTGCCCTCCCCCGCGTCCGGTCACGACCACGACGCCCTGCTGCGCCGGCTGCGCGAGCTCGGCGAACTGCACCGCGACGGCGTGCTGACGGACGACGAGTTCGCCCTGGCCAAGCAGGCGGTCCTGCACCGCATGTGACGCGGACGGGCACCGCCTGCCGGCCGGAACCGGCGCCGGGGGTGCGCGCCCTGCCTTCCGGGCGCGCCGACCCCGCTACTTCGCCCGGCGGGCCACCGTGAAGTGGTCGATGCGGTCGCCGGTCTCCGCGATGCCCTGGACCTTCAGGGTCGTGTAGTGGCCCTTGGGCGCGGGGGTGACGTCCACGCGCAGGAACGAGTAGTTCAGGTAGCGCACACGCGACCAGGTGACGGTCTCGTTCTGCTTGCCGTCCTTGAGGTTGACGAACGAGGCCACGGAGTCGACCTCGTGCTCATGGCCCTCGTAGGAGTCCGGAGCGGTGAAGGCGTACAGGCTGCGGCCGGCCGCGCCCGCCGTCACATAGACGACGCCCTCGGTCTCGGGGTAGGCCGTGCCGCCGATGGGGAGCTTCTTGGTGACCGTGTCGCCCTTGATGACGTCGGTGCGCTCGTACTGGTGGTTGTGGCCGTTGATGACCAGGTCCACCTGGTACTTGTCGAACAGCGGCACCCACTCCTGGCGCACGCCCCCCTCCGAGGCGTGCGCGGTGGAGGTGCAGTAGGCGCAGTGGTGGAAGAACACCACGACGAAGTCGATGTCCTTCGCGGCGCGGAACTTCTTCAGCTGCGCCTCGAACCACTTGGTCTGGGTGCCGCCGGAGATGCCGAGATTGGCGGGGATCTCGAAGGAGACGTCGTTGGGGTCCAGCGAGACGACCGCCGTGTTGCCGTAGACGAAGGAGTAGACGCCCGGGAGGTTCTTCTTGTCGGGGCCGTTGTCAGGGAGGTTCCAGCGGGCCTCCTCGCCGCCGTAGCCGTTGGGCGAGTACCAGGCCTCCATGTCGTGGTTGCCGTACGACACCATCCACGGCACCGACTTGGACACGGACTCGGTCTGGGCGAGGAACTGGTCCCAGGTGCGCGAGTCGAAGACGGTGTCCGAGGTCTTGCCCTGCCCCGCGGGGTCGCCGTAGGCGATGTCGCCGGCGTGCAGGTGGAAGGCCGGGTTCTGGCCGAGGATCAGGCTGTCGTTGGCCAGCGCGTGGTAGCTGACGCCCTGGTCGCCGAAGGCCGTGAAGGTGAAGGGCGCCTTGTGTGCGGGGGCCGTGGTGAAGGTCCCCAGGGTGCCCAGCAGGTGCGGCGCGGCCGGGTCGAAGCCCGCATGGCCGACGCCGTAGTAGTACGTCCTGCCCGGCTTGAGGCAGGCGAGCTCGGCGTGCACGTAGTACTGGGTGTGGTCGCCGCTGGCGCCGACGCCGGCCGGGGTGTACAGGGTGCGCACCTCGGCCTCGATCTTGCGGGAGAGGTCCCAGGGGTGGGCGCCGATGCGGATGAACGGCTTCTGCACCGCGACCGGCACCTGCCAGGAGACGGTCATCTCGGTGCGCGGGTCGTTGCCGTAGGCGAGGTGACGGCCGAAGGGGGCGACGAGTGCGCCGTCGACGGTCTCGGTGTGCGAGAGCGGCTGGGTGGGAACGGCGGCCTGGGCCGTGGCGCCCGTCACGAACGCGCCACCGGTGACGGCGCCCAGCGTGACCGCGCCGCCTCTGATCATCGTGCGCCGGGAGAACCTGGTGCGCAGGTACTCGTGCTGTTCGGCCATGCTCATGCGTTCGGCGAGCCGGTCGGGTACGCCCATGCGAGGAGTGTCCATGACGTCTGAAAGTCGTCGGTGCGGACGACGGGCCGCCGGACGCCACATGGACGGCGCACGAACAGGGGCTCATAACACATTCAACGTTCCGCCAAGGCTCCTTAACAGGGGCCTGCCCGAAATCGGGCAGGTTTCTTGCGAAACCGGCTCCCGTACCCCAGGATCTACCGGGTGCACGACGAACTTGTTGATCACCTGACGCGTTCCACGCCCCTCCAGCGGGGCGAGGCGCTGCGGGTGATCCAGGATGTGCTCGCCTACTTCGACGAGACGACCGAGAACTACGTCCGTCGCCGCCATCGCGAGCTCCAGGCCCAGGGCCTGGTGAACGCGGAGATCTTCGGACAGATCGAGGCGGACCTGAAATACCGGGCGGTCGCACCGCCGGAGCTCTCGCTCCGGCAGCTGCGGCGCATCGTCTACGGCTGATCGAAAGCTTGGGGATACCTTTATATGTGCGGAATCGTCGGATACATCGGCAAGCGTGACGTCGCGCCCCTGCTGCTGGAGGGACTGCAGCGCCTGGAGTACCGCGGGTACGACTCCGCGGGCATCGTCGTCACCTCCCCGAAGACGGCCGGCCTGAAGATGGTCAAGGCCAAGGGCCGGGTCCGTGACCTGGAGGCCAAGGTCCCGGCGCGCTTCAAGGGCACGACCGGCATCGCGCACACCCGGTGGGCCACCCACGGCGCCCCCTCCGACGTGAACGCCCACCCCCACATGTCGGCCGACCTCAAGGTCGCCGTCGTCCACAACGGCATCGTCGACAACGCCTCCGACCTGCGCAGGAAGCTCGAGGCGGACGGCGTCGAGTTCCTCTCCGAGACGGACACCGAGGTGCTCGTCCACCTCATCGCCCGCTCCCAGGCCGAGAAGCTCGAGGACAAGGTCCGCGAGGCGCTGCGCGTGGTCGAGGGCACCTACGGCATCGCCGTCATGCACGCCGACTTCAACGACCGCATCGTCGTGGCCCGCAACGGCTCGCCGGTCGTCCTCGGCATCGGCGAGAAGGAGATGTTCGTCGCCTCGGACATCGCCGCGCTGGTCGCCCACACCCGTCAGATAGTCACGCTCGACGACGGCGAGATGGCCACCCTCAAGGCCGACGACTTCCGCACGTACACCACCGAGGGCACCCGCACCACCGCCGAGCCCACCACCGTCGAGTGGGAGGCCGCCTCCTACGACATGGGCGGCCACGACACCTACATGCACAAGGAGATCCACGAGCAGGCCGACGCCGTGGACCGCGTGCTGCGCGGCCGCATCGACGACCGCTTCTCCACCGTGCACCTCGGCGGCCTCAACCTGGACGCCCGCGAGGCGCGCCAGATCCGCCGCGTGAAGATCCTCGGCTGCGGCACCTCGTACCACGCGGGCATGATCGGCGCCCAGATGATCGAGGAGCTGGCCCGCATCCCCGCGGACGCCGAGCCCGCCTCCGAGTTCCGCTACCGCAACGCGGTCGTGGACCCCGACACCCTGTACATCGCCGTCTCGCAGTCCGGTGAGACGTACGACGTGCTGGCGGCCGTGCAGGAGCTGAAGCGCAAGGGCGCCCGGGTGCTGGGCGTGGTCAACGTGGTCGGCTCGGCGATCGCCCGCGAGGCGGACGGCGGCGTGTACGTGCACGCCGGCCCCGAGGTCTGCGTCGTCTCGACGAAGTGCTTCACCAACACCACGGTCGCCTTCGCCCTGCTCGCCCTGCACCTGGGCCGCACCCGCGACCTGTCGGTGCGCGACGGCAAGCGGATCATCGAGGGGCTGCGCAAGCTGCCCGGCCAGATCGCGGAGATCCTCTCCCAGGAGGAGGAGATCAAGAAGCTGGCCGAGGAGTTCGCCGAGGCCCGCTCGATGCTCTTCATCGGCCGCGTCCGGGGTTACCCGGTGGCCCGTGAGGCCTCCCTGAAGCTGAAGGAGGTCTCGTACATCCACGCCGAGGCCTACCCGGCGTCCGAGCTCAAGCACGGCCCGCTGGCCCTCATCGAGCCCGCTCTGCCGACCGTCGCGATCGTCCCGAACGACGACCTGCTGGAGAAGAACCGCGCGGCCCTGGAGGAGATCAAGGCCCGCAGCGGCCGGATCCTCGCGGTGGCACACGAGTGCCAGGAGAAGGCCGACCAGACGATCGTCGTCCCGAAGAACGAGGACGAGCTCGACCCGATCCTCATGGGCATCCCGCTCCAGCTCCTCGCCTACTACACGGCGAAGGCGCTCGGCCGGGACATCGACAAGCCGCGCAACCTCGCGAAGTCGGTGACGGTCGAGTAGCCGGACCGGACTCGAAGCGGCCCCCCGCGTGCGCCACCTGCACGCGGGGGGGCCGTTTCTCGCGCCGGGACGCCCGGCGCCCCGGCGCCGGCTGCCGGTCAGCCCGCGGCCGTCACTCCGGGGCGGGCAGCACGTCGGGAGAAGGCGGTGGGCCAGTGGGCCAGCGCCGCCGTGGCCGCGTACCAGGCGACCGCGCCCGCCGCGACGGCGAACCAGCCGCCCGCCTTGGTGAGACCGTCGCTGTCGGCGAACCGGGCGACGGCCATCAGCACGAGCCCGGCGCAGAACAACCCATAGGCGCCCTGGCCGAGTTGGTCGCCGCCGGCGAGGGTCAGCGAGAGCGCCACAAGGGCGAACAGGAGCAGGAAGAGCCCCGCCGCGTTGTCGGAGGCCTGGGTTCCGGCGGAGACGGCCCAGGTGAACCAGAAGGCGCCGAGGACGGTGTAGGCGGTACCGGCGGCCGCGTCACGGTCCCGGAGGGCGAACAGGCCGGCGACGAACAGGGCGACGCCGCCGATGTAATGGGCGATGGACACGGCGTCCGCCGCCGTCACACCGTCGATGAGGTCGGTGTACCCGAGGCCGAAGGCCAACAGGGTGACGCCGAGGGCGAGTCGACCGGCGATCGTGGTGATGCTGCTTCCCGCAGAGACGTCGTTGTCCACGGCGGGGCTCCCTTCAGGCATGTGCAGTTGTGTGAGCGATATATGCCCTTCACAAAGGCACAAACACCTCTACGCGTCAGTAGATTCACGCTGCGCACACAGAGGGCCGGCCGCGCCCTGGATCGCATCTCACCAGGGAGGACGGCGAGTCACGGAATGACGATGACGGGCCGCTTCGCCCGCTTGGCGAGCCGCCCCGCGACGGAGCCGAAGAGCCGGCCGACGAGGCCGTGCGTCGAGCCGACGACGATCGCGTCCGCCTCGTACTCCCGCCCCACCTCTTCGAGTTCGTGGCAGATGTCGCCGCCCCGCTCGACCAGGATCCAGGGCACCTCGGCGAGGTAGTCCGCACACGCCAGCTCCAGACCCAGCACCTCGGTGCGATGGTCCGGCACGTCGACGAAGACCGGCGGCTCACAGCCGGCCCACACGGTGGTGGGCAGCCGGTTGGCGACATGGACGATGATCAGCCCCGAGCCGGAGCGATGCGCCATGCCGATGGCGTACGCGAGAGCGCGCTCGCTGGACGTGGAGCCGTCGAAGCCCACGACCACGCCGTGCTTGAAGGCGGGATCGCAGGAATGACGTGCCTCTTCCGCCGCCAGGGGCTCGGCCGCCGTGGGATCGGCGACGGGCCGCTTGCGGTCCGCGGGTTCGAAGAATTCGTGACCGGCCATGGCTGTCTCGGCGTATCGATCCTTAATACGGGTGCGATGACAGTGAGCGGCGGAGCTGTCCGGGAATGGTCTTCCCAACCCCATACCCCCAAGGGTACGGCGGTACGCCTCCTGGGCCCAGAGCCCGCACACCCTCGGTGGGGGTTCCAGGGAGCATGCACGAGCGGACGCCCGTAACGCAATGGTTGCTGCCCCGTACAGGCGGTTTGCACAGAGTTCGCTTGTACGGAACGCGCCGTGGCAGTGACCGACCGCTCGAACAGGCGTTGAACCCCTTGCACCGCCGCCTGCCCCGCCGTCCGCCCCCTTCGCCCCGCCGTCCGCCCCCTCGCCCACCGCCCGGGAAGGAGCCCGCCCCGTGCCTTCGCCCCGCCTCCGCCGCGAGAACCGCCCCGAGAACCGCCCCGGCGACGACCGGGCCACCGACCTGATCCGCTGGGCCGCCTTCACCTGCGTGCTCGTCCCCGTGGTCCTGCTCTGGTACGGGACCTCACTGGCCGGCACGGCCGGAACCGCTCTGGGCCTCGCCGCCGTCACAGCTGTCTGCCGGCTGCTGCTGCGCCGGTCCGAGCGGTATCCGGCCCGGCTGATCGCCGGCGAACAGGCGCCGCAGGCGCACCATCGCGGGCGCCGCCAGCGGACCGGAACGGGGTCGCACCGTGGCGGTCGTCACTCCGGGGGAAACTCACCGGTCGGTTGACCGGTTTTCACACATGGACCCGCTTCTTTTCAGCCAACTTCCGGCCTCTGTGCATCTCTTGCCGTAACCACCCCCCACCCCCCGTTCCACCTGCACGGAAAGGGTCTTCGGGGCCCTGCGTACCCTACGGGGATTGGCCACCACACCGAGGCGCACTTCCCTGCACGGCCCACGAGTGCAACGCTTCGTGATCGAATGCTTCACGCCAAGTTGCCATGTCGACAATCCGCCGGGTGGTGAACTGGCCACGCCGGCATTGTGCGACACGTTAGATTCGATCTTGACTGTCTACGGCGGGGGACTCGTGCAGGACCGAGGGGAAACGTGCAGGAGCGACACAACCGAGGAGCCGCGACCACCGAGGGGGGCTTAGCAGGATGAGCCACGACTCCACTGCCGCGCCGGAATCCGCGGCCCGGAAGCTTTCCGGGCGACGCCGCAAGGAGATCGTCGCGGTGCTGCTGTTCAGCGGCGGCCCCATTTTCGAAAGTTCCATTCCGTTGTCGGTGTTCGGGATTGACCGCCAGGACGCCGGCGTACCGCGCTACCGCTTGTTGGTGTGCGGCGGCGAGGAAGGCCCGCTGCGGACCACAGGGGGCCTTGAACTCACCGCGCCACACGGCCTGGAGGCGATCGCGCGGGCGGGCACGGTCGTCGTGCCGGCCTGGCGTTCGATCACTTCGCCGCCGCCGGAGGACGCGCTCGACGCACTGCGCCGGGCGCACGAAGAAGGCGCCCGCATCGTGGGCCTGTGCACCGGCGCGTTCGTCCTGGCCGCGGCCGGCCTGCTGGACGGCCGTCCGGCCACCACTCACTGGATGTACGCGCCGACGCTCGCCAAACGCTATCCGTCGGTGCACGTCGATCCACGGGAACTCTTCGTGGACGACGGCGACGTGCTGACGAGCGCCGGCACCGCGGCCGGAATCGACCTCTGTCTGCACATCGTGCGGACGGATCACGGCAACGAGGCGGCCGGCGCGCTGGCCCGCCGCCTGGTCGTCCCGCCGCGCCGCTCGGGCGGCCAGGAGCGCTATCTCGACCGGTCTTTACCCGAGGAGATCGGCGCCGACCCGCTCGCCGAGGTCGTCGCCTGGGCGCTGGAGCACCTCCACGAGCAGTTCGACGTGGAGACGCTGGCGGCACGCGCCTACATGAGCCGCCGCACCTTCGACCGCCGTTTCCGGTCGCTGACCGGCAGCGCGCCGCTGCAGTGGCTGATCACCCAGCGGGTGCTGCAGGCCCAGCGACTGCTGGAGACCTCGGACTACTCGGTGGACGAGGTCGCCGGCCGGTGCGGCTTCCGCTCACCGGTGGCCCTGCGCGGCCACTTCCGCCGCCAGCTCGGCTCGTCGCCCGCGGCATACCGGGCGGCCTACCGGGCGCGCAGGCCGCAGGGCGAACGCGCGCCGGACAGCGAGCCGTCGCCGCCACCGCCGCCACCGTCGCTGCACCCGGAGACGCCCGGCCCGGTGCCGCCGCAGGTCCGGCGCACGGCCGGACCGGTGGGCGCGTCCGCGTCGCTGCCCTCCGAGCACGCCCGTGAGGCGTACCTGGCGTCACGGGCGAGCCTTCCGGGGCAGCGCAGCGGCCT
Organism: Streptomyces sp. SAS_272; assembly: GCF_052543235.1. Classification (NCBI taxonomy): domain Bacteria; kingdom Bacillati; phylum Actinomycetota; class Actinomycetes; order Kitasatosporales; family Streptomycetaceae; genus Streptomyces; species Streptomyces sp. SAS_272. The sequence goes on from NZ_JBMNDR010000010.1 coordinate 128,286, forward strand.
GTGACCGGATGACAGCAGTGCGTGAACGCCGGACGGGCATCTCGGCCCGTCCGGCGTCCGCGTCCACGGCCGGCGAGCCCCGTGCCCACCGCGGACGCATCAAAAGCCGACGTCAGCTTTAGGGTGGGTCGCATGAACGATCGCATGGTGTGGATCGACTGCGAGATGACCGGCCTCTCGCTGTCGGACGACGCTCTCATCGAGGTTGCCGCCCTCGTCACCGACTCCGAGCTGAACATCCTCGGCGACGGCGTGGACATCGTCATCCGGCCGCCGGCCGAGGCGCTGGAGACGATGCCGGAGGTGGTGCGTCAGATGCACACCGCGTCCGGGCTGCTCGACGAGCTGGCCGGCGGCACGACGCTCGCCGCGGCCGAGGAGCAGGTGCTGGCGTACGTCCGCGAGCACGTGAAGGAGCCGGGCAAGGCGCCCCTGTGCGGGAACTCCGTCGGCACGGACCGCGGATTCCTGGCGCGGGACATGACGTCCCTCGAGGGCTACCTGCACTACCGGATCGTCGACGTCTCGTCGATCAAGGAGCTCGCCCGGCGCTGGTACCCGCGGGCGTACTTCAACAGCCCTCCGAAGAACGGCAACCACCGCGCCCTCGCCGACATCCGCGAGTCCATCGCGGAACTGCGCTACTACCGCGAGGCCGTCTTCGTGCCGCAGCCGGGGCCCGACTCCGACACCGCGAAGTCGATCGCCGCGAAGCACGTCCTGCCCGCCCCGTAGAAAGCCGTGCGCGAGCACCCCTTCGGACCCTGTACACTTTTTCTCGGCCGGTAGGGAGACCACAAAGTCCAACTGCCGGGCGTGGTGGGTGTAGCTCAGCTGGTAGAGCACCTGGTTGTGGTCCAGGATGCCGCGGGTTCGAGTCCCGTCACTCACCCTGAGTCATCAGCCGGTGACTTCCCGCGAGGGAGGTCGCCGGCTGATGTGTTTCCCGGGAGCAGTCATGCGCTCAGCAATCCGTCCCGAGCCGATCGGCACCGCCCGGCTCGATCTGCTCCCGCTGCGCGTCGACCACGCGGCGCCCATGGCGACCGTCCTCGCCGATCCCGCCCTGCACACCTTCATCGGCGGCGCGCCCAGCACGCCCGAGGCGCTGCGCGAACGCTACGAACGCCTCGTCGCCGGCTCCCCCGACCCCTCCGTCTCCTGGTGCAACTGGGTGCTGCGGACACGGGACGACGGCTGCCTGGCCGGGACCGTCCAGGCGACGGTGACCGGCCGGACCGAGGCCGAGATCGCCTGGGTCGTGGGCGTCCCCTGGCAAGGCCGCGGCCTGGCCTCCGAGGCGGCCCGCGGGCTCGTCGGCTGGCTGCGGGACCAGGGCGTGCGGACGATCGTCGCCCATGTCCACCCCGGCCACGCGGCCTCCGCGGCGGTGGCCGCCGCGGCCGGACTCTCCCCCACGCAGGAGGAGCAGGACGGCGAGATCAGGTGGCGTTCCCGGAGCCCCGGAAACGCCTGACGCCCTCGCTGCCCCGGCCCCCCGTCCCCGGAACCCGGTCCGCGCCCGCCCGTCCGTCCGCCTGCCAGCCCGTACGTACGTAAGTCCGTCGGCCCGCCGGTCCGTCAGGAGGACGCCCGTCCCACCAGCTCCGTCGCCAGCACCACCTGACGGCGCTCCAGGCCCCGGGAGACCGCCGGGCGACGGTCCGCGATCTCGGTGAGGAGGAGGTCCAGCATTCTGCGGCCCATCTCCTCGATGGGCTGGCGCACACTCGTCAGCGGCGGGTCCATGTGACGGGCTATGGCCGAGTCGTCGTAACCGACCAGGGCCACGTCCTGCGGAATACGGCGGCCCGCCTCGCGCAGGGCCTGGCGGGCGCCCGCCGCCATGACGTCGGAGCCCGCGAAGACCGCGTCGAGCGACGGGGTGCCGGCGAGGAGCTCGCGCATCGCGCGGTGGCCGCCTTCCTCGGTGAAGTCGCCCAGGGCGATGAGCCCTTCGTCCACCGGGTGCCCCGCGTCGCGCAGTGCGTCCCGGTAGCCGTCGACGCGCCGCTTGGCGCCGTAGACGTCCAGGCGGCCGGTGATGTGGGCGATACGGGTACGGCCACGGGACAGCAGGTGCTCGACCGCCGAGCGGCCGCCGCCGTAGTTGTCGGAGTCCACGGACGGAAGCGTCTCCCCGGCGGAACGCGGACCGCTGATCACCGCCGGGATCTCCAGCTGCGACAGCAGATCGGGCAGCGGATCGTCGGCGTGCACCGACACGAGCAGGACGCCGTCCACCCGGTGCGCCGCCAGGTACTGGGCCAGCCTGCGCCGTTCGCGATCGCTACCCGCGAAGATCAGCAGCAGCTGCATCTCGGTCTCCGCGAGCTCCGCGCCGACGCCGCGCAGCATGTCCGAGAAGTACGGCTCGGCGAAGAACCGGGTCTCCGGTTCGGGGACGACGAGGGCGATCGCGTCCGTGCGGTTCGCCGCGAGCGCGCGGGCGGCGGTGTTCGGGACATAGCCGAGCTCGGCGACCGCCGCCTCCACCGCCGCGCGGGTCGCGTCGCTGACCCTCGGCGAGCCGTTGATCACCCGGGAGACCGTGCCCCGGCCGACGCCCGCGCGCGCAGCCACCTCTTCAAGGGTCGGCCGGCCCCCGCTGCGCCCCCGTGCTCCGTGGCCTGCCATGGGCTCCGCCTTCCCGTTGTTCGCACTCGCCTGGAATCTAACAGTCCTGCTCGCCGGACCCGCGGTCACCGGGGGCCGTGACCCCGCCGACGCCTGCCGTCGGCCGGGGTGCTCGCCCCTTCGGACGCCGGGCGGACCATTTGCGCCGAACTGTGCTTTATGGACTCCGCTTCACCTGATTAGCTAACAGGCCGATAACTGAACGCATCTCTCCGCGCCCCCACCCTTGACACCCCCGCCGGAACCGACGACTCTTCAACACATCACCTGTGGGAGCGCTCCCACGGTACCTGACACATACACATCCCGCACGTTCCCCGCCCGAGCCGCAGCGAGTAACTGACGGGCCCAACATTGCAGTTGGCCGGGGGGTCGGCACGTCAGGGCAACAGGAGGACGTAATGCGAGCACGTACCCGAACCGCCCGCCGGGCGGTTGTCCTCGCGGCCGTCGCGTCGTTGGGCGCCGGCCTGCTGGCCGGCTGTGCCGACGACGGCGGCGACGACAAGGCTTCCGACGGTTCGTCGTCCGGCAGCGGCAAGGGCAAGACCACGATCAGTCTCGGCCTGTTCGGCACGTTCGGCTACCAGGAGGCCGGGCTCTACGCCGAGTACGAGAAGCTCCACCCCGACATCAAGATCACCCAGAACGTCACGGTGGAGAACGCGAACTACTACCCCGCGCTCGTCAACCACCTCACCACCAACAGCGGCCTGATGGACGTCCAGGCCATCGAGGTGGGCAACATCGCCGAGGTCGTGGCCACCCAGGCGTCGAAGTTCGTGGACCTGTCGAAGGTCTCGGGCATCGACAAGAGCCAGTGGCTGGACTGGAAGTGGGCGCAGGCCAGCGCCAAGGACGGCCAGACGATCGGGCTCGGCACCGACGTCGGCCCGATGGCCCTCTGCTACCGCAAGGACCTCTTCGAGGCGGCGGGTCTGCCCACCGATCGCGAGAAGGTCGGCGCGCTGTGGGCGGGCGACTGGAACAAGTTCGTCACCGCCGGCGAGCAGTACAAGAGCAAGGCCAAGGCGGGCACGTTCTTCATGGACTCCCCCGGCGGCCTGCTCAACGCCATCCTCAGCAGCGAGAAGGACAAGTTCAACAACGCCTCCGGCGAGATCATCTACAAGACGAACCCGGCCGTGAAGAACGCGTTCGACCTGACAGCGAAGGCCGCCAAGGAAGGCCTGGTCCAGCCCCAGTCGCAGTTCACTCCGCCCTGGAAGACGACGATCTCCCAGAGCAAGTTCGCCACCATCGCCTGCCCGCCGTGGATGCTCGGCACCATCAAGGAGAGCGCGAAGCCCGAGGACGCCGGCAAGTGGGACGTGGCCGTCCCGCCCAAGTCCGGCAACTGGGGCGGCTCCTTCCTGGGTGTGCCCAAGAGCGGCAAGCACGTGAAGGAGGCCACCGAGCTCGTCAAGTGGCTGACCGCGCCCGCACAGCAGGCGAAGCTGTTCAAGGTGCAGGGCAACTTCCCGAGCGCGCCGGCCACCTACACGATGCCCGAAGTCACCGGCGCCAAGAACGCGATGACCGGTGACTCGCCGATCGGCACGGTCTTCTCCGCGGCCGCCAAGTCCGCCCCGGTGCAGGCCATCGGCCCGAAGGACCAGGTCATCCAGGACGGCCTGGCCAACAACGGCGTCATCCTCGTGACGAAGGGCAAGTCGGCGGCGGACGCCTGGGAGACGGCGACCAAGACCATCGACAACAACCTGGACAAGTGACACGTATGGCCACCCGCCACGACACCGCCGCGCCCCCCGTGAAGGAGGGGGGCGCGGCCCCGGGCCGCCCGCCCGGCGTTCCCACGGAGGCAGAGCGGCGGCGCCGGGACCGGCTGTCCCGCCGCTGGCAGCGGGACAAGCGCTGGAGCCCGTACGCCTTCGTCTCGCCGTTCTTCCTGCTGTTCCTCGCGTTCGGCCTGTTCCCGCTGGTCTACACCGGCTGGGCGTCGCTGCACCAGGTGGAGCTGACCGCGCCCACCGACATGACGTGGGTGGGGATGCGCAACTACACGCGCATCTTCGACGACGACTTCTTCTGGAACGCGGCGAAGAACACCCTGACCATCGGGATCATCTCGACCGTTCCGCAGCTGCTGATGGCCATGGGCCTCGCCCACATCCTCAACTACAAGCTGCGCGCCTCGACCTTCTACCGCGTCGCGATGCTCGCGCCGTACGCGACCTCGATCGCGGCCGCCTCGCTGGTCTTCGTGCTGCTCTTCGGGCGCGACTACGGCATGATCAACTGGGCGCTGCACTTCGCCGGGGTCGACGCGATCGACTGGCAGAACGACAAGTGGCCGTCGCAGATCGCCGTGTCGACGATCATCATCTGGCGGTGGACGGGCTACAACGCGCTGATCTACCTGGCCGCGATGCAGGCGATCCCGCAGGACCTCTACGAGTCGGCGGCGCTGGACGGCGCGAGCCGCTGGAAGCAGTTCCTGCACGTCACGCTGCCGTCGCTGCGGCCGACGATCCTGTTCACGGTCGTCGTGTCGACGATCGGCGCGAGCCAGGTCTTCGGCGAGCCGCTGCTGTTCGACACCAACAAGGGCGCGTCGGGCGGCGCCGAGCACCAGTTCCAGACGCTGGGCCTGTACCTGTACGAGCAGGGCTGGGTGAACCAGCACCTGGGCCGGGCCTCGGCCATCGCCTGGACGATGTTCCTGATCCTGATCGTGGTCGGCATCGTCAACTACGTCATCTCGCGCCGGCTGCGCGCCAGTAGTTAGGAGTACCGGCCGTGACGACGACGACAACGACCGCGAAGTCCGTGGAACCCGAGGACGCCGTGCCGACGGCCCGCAAGGTGCGCCGGCCGAAGTCCGCGCGAGCGGGCGGGCAGATGCACGGCGGCCCGATCGCTTACATCATCCTGGGCGTGTTCACCATCGTTTCGCTGTTCCCACTGCTGTGGACAGCGATCGCCGCCTCCCGCGACAACAACCGGCTGGCGGAGAACCCGCCCCCGTTCGTCTTCGGCTCCAACCTCTTCCACAACCTGGACGTGGCCTGGAACGACGCGAACCTGGGCACGGCGTTCTTCAACACCACCATCGTGGCGGGAACTTCGGCGGCGACCGTCGTCTTCCTGTCGACGATCGCCGGATTCGCCTTCGCCAAACTCCGGTTCCGGGGCCGGGGCGCGCTGATGCTGATCGTGATCGGCACGATGATGGTGCCGCCGCAGCTGAGCATCATTCCGCTGTACATGATGGTCGCCAAGCTGGAGTGGACGGACCAGCTCCAGGCGGTGATCCTGCCGTCGCTGGTGAGCGCGTTCGGGGTGTTCTTCATGCGGCAGTACCTCATCCAGGCGTTGCCCGACGAGATCATCGAGGCGGCCCGGGTGGACGGCGCGAGCAGCTGGCGCGTGGTGTGGCACGTGGTGTTCCCCGCGGCGCGCCCCGCGATGGCGGTGCTCGGCATGCTGATGTTCGTACAGACGTGGAACGACTTCCTGTGGCCGTTCCTGGTGCTGAGCCAGAACGGCAGCCCGACCGTGCAGGTCGCCCTCGCGGGCCTGGGCCGCGGGTACACGCCCGACCAGTCCCTGATCATGGCGGGCGCGCTGCTGGGCACGCTGCCGCTGCTGCTGGTCTTCGCGATCTTCGGCAAGCAGATCGTGGGCGGCATCATGCAGGGCGCGGTGAAGGGCTGAGCCGCACCGCGCGGCCGCTACGCCCACCGCACACGACGTCGGCGGCACAGGCGCGGGCCGTCACGCGTCCATGAAACTCCCGGGGGCCGGGTCACCGCCGTCCCGGCCCCCTTCGCACCACTTCCCCCCTCAACCTCCGTCGGTCTCGACGACCACTCATGGGAGCGCTTCCATGCCTGAGCCCGTTTCTCCGGTGACCTTTCCTCCCGCCTTCCTCTGGGGCGCGGCGACCTCCGCCTACCAGATCGAGGGGGCGGTGCGGGAGGACGGCCGCACCCCCTCGATCTGGGACACCTTCAGCCATACGCCCGGCAAGACGGCGGGCGGTGAGCACGGTGACATCGCTGTCGACCACTATCACCGCTACCGCGACGACGTCGCCCTGATGGCGGACCTGGGCCTGACGGCGTACCGCTTCTCCATCTCCTGGTCCCGGGTCCAGCCGACCGGCCGCGGTCCCGCGGTCCAGGTGGGTCTGGACTTCTACCGCCGGCTGGTGGACGAGCTGCTGGCGAAGGGCATCAAGCCCGCCGTCACCCTCTACCACTGGGACCTCCCCCAGGAGCTCGAGGACGCGGGCGGCTGGCCGGAGCGGGACACGGCCTACCGGTTCGCGGAGTACGCGCAGATCGTCGGCGACGCGCTCGGCGACCGGGTGGAGAACTGGATCACGCTGAACGAGCCGTGGTGCAGCGCCTTCCTGGGCTACGCGTCCGGAGTGCACGCGCCGGGCCGTACGGAGCCGGTGGCCTCGCTGAAGGCGGCGCACCACCTGAACCTGGCGCACGGACTGGGCACGTCGGCGCTGCGCGCGGCCATGCCGGCCCGCAACTCGGTGGCGATCAGCCTCAACTCCTCGGTGGTGCGCCCGCTCTCCCCGGGCGACCCGGCGGACCTGGCCGCGGTGCAGAAGATCGACGACCTCGCCAACGGCGTCTTCCACGGTCCGATCCTGCGGGGCGCCTACCCCGAGACGCTGCTCGCGGCGACCTCGTCGCTGACGGACTGGTCGTACGTCCTCGATGGCGATCTGCGCGCCATCCACCAGCCGCTGGACGCGCTGGGCCTCAACTACTACACGCCCACGCTGGTCTCGGCGGCGGACGCGTCGGTGCGCGGCCCCCGCTCGGACGGCCACGGGGCGAGCGACCACTCGCCGTGGCCGGGCGCGGACGACGTCGCGTTCCACCTGACCCCCGGCGACCGCACGGAGATGGGCTGGTCCATCGACCCGACCGGTCTGCACGAGCTGATCATGCGCTACACCCGGGAGGCGCCGGGCCTGCCGCTGTACATCACGGAGAACGGCGCTGCCTACGACGACAAGCCCGACTCGGACGGCCGCGTCCACGACCCGGAGCGCATCGCCTATCTGCGCGGCCACCTGGCGGCCGTGCGGCAGGCGATCGCGGACGGCGCGGACGTGCGGGGCTACTACCTGTGGTCCCTGCTCGACAACTTCGAGTGGGCGTACGGCTACGAGAAGCGGTTCGGCGCGGTGTACGTGGACTACGCGACGCTGACCCGTACGCCGAAGTCGAGCGCCCTGTGGTACGGCCAGGCGGCGCGGACCGGCTCCCTGCCCGAGGCCGAGACCGCCTGACGGAGGTTGGGACCGCCTGACGAAGGTTGGGACCGCCTGACGAAGGTTGGGACCGCCCGACCGGAGGCTGGGACCGCCCGACCGGAGGTTGGGACCGCCCGACCGGAGAAGTCGAGAGCACCTGACCGCGGGTCGGGACCGCTCGACCGCGCAGACCGCCTGACCCGGGGGGGCAGGGGGGAAGGGCGCGGCACGCCATGGGGGGCGTGCCGC
>NZ_JBMNDR010000011.1:0-24469 GCF_052543235.1 Streptomyces sp. SAS_272
CTTGCGGGGCGCGCGGCGTTCTTCGCGCGCCCCGCAAGGGGCGTTGCTCCCGGCAAGGGGTCAGGCGGTCACCAGCCGCGGCCGGGTACGCGTTTCGCAGTGGGGGGCGGTGTGCGCCGACATCTCGGTCAGACCCGGGTGGTAGACGTGCAGGCTCACCGCCGGCGTCAGCGCGTCGTTGACGACCTGGTGCACGTAGCCGGGTGCGAAGACCCGCTGGGCGCCGGGCCCCAGCACATGCTTCCTTCTCCGCGTCCGCTCGGTGAGCGTGCCCTCCAGGATCGTCAGGACTCCGGACGATCGGCCGTGGTCGTGCAGCTCGCTGCCCTGCCCCGCAACCCAGGACAGCAGCCATACCTCGTACCCGGGGCCGGTGCTCAGCCGGTGGTACCAGCGCGTCGTGGCGTCGTACCGGACGAGGTGCTCCCACTGGGGTCGGTCGGCGGCGACGGAGCGGGCCAGGCCCGCGAACTCGGCGACGGTGGCGGGGTGTTCGCGTGGGCGCTGCAGGAGGTGCGGGACTTCCAGGATGTCGCCGGCGATCTGGAGGTCGCTGTCGCTCACGTACAGACCACCCGGCTTCCGGAGAGCCGGCGCACGGGAGATCCGGCAGTTGCCGCGGGCTCCGGGGCCTGGGTCTCGGCGGTGCGGCCCGGCCGGGCGGCGACGGCGGGAGTGCGAGCGGTGGGCGGACCGTCGCGCCAGGTGACGAGGTGGGCGCAGCACCGGGGCAGCGGCAGGCCGGGGTTCTGTGGTGCGTTCATCGCTGATCCTTACGTCGAGTGCGACCGCTTCACGGGGTGCGGTCGAGGGCGGGCCGGGGCGTGCGGCACGAGGTCAGGTCCTGGAGCAGCGCCTCGTACCACAGGTCCGCGCCGTCGGGTCCGGTCAGGAAGTGCGCGGCCTGCAGGCTTCGCCACGAGAGGCGGTCGGTCTCGTCACGCCAGGCGAGGGCCGAGGGCGCCGGGATCACGGCGTCCTCGGCGCCGTGGTAGAGGAAGACCGGGCAGCGCAGACGGTCGTACTTCTCGGGTCTGCGGTAGCTCTCGCTCGCGTGGAGTTCCGCCCGGATGGTGGGGAGGAACAGTTCGAGAAGTTCCTCCTCGTCCGTCAGGTCCGAGCTGAGGCCGCCGATGCCGGCGAGTTCGGCGAGCAGTTCCGAGTCGCCCAGCGAGCGCCAGTCGATCGGCGGCAGGGGGGTGGACGGCGCCCGCTGGCTCGCCGCGAACACGGCCTCCACCCGCTTCCCGGACGCCTCCAGTCGCGCGGCCATGTCGTACGCCACGAGCGCCCCGTAGCTGATCCCGACGAACGCAAGTCGCTTTGCGCGCGTGATCTCCGCGGACAGCGTGCGCATCGCGTACGCGCTCACCGAGGCGACGTCCGGGAGGGGCTCGTCGAAGAGGCGCCCCTCCCGGCCCGGCAGGTCGGGCAGGACCACCTCGACATCGTCCGGCAGGTCTTCCCGCCAGCTCCGGTAACGTCCCAGCCCACCGCCGGCGTGCGGGAAGCACACCAGGGTCAGGGTCCGCAGGCCGGACATGTGCACACCTCCTGTCGATCGGTGGTTCTCAGCGGCGTGAGGCGACGACCGCCGCCGGGCCTATCCAGGTCAGCAGTTCGTCCAGCGCCTCGTAGAGGGCCTCGATCTCGGAGACCTCGTTGTAGAGGTATGCGGAGACGCGGAGGATCTCGCCGCCGGCCAGGTCGGTGACCAGCGGCTGTGAGCACATGTGGCCGCTGCGCACCATGAAGCCGTAGGAATCGCTCAGCATGCGGGCGACGTCGCCGGTGGGTACGCCCTGCTCGAGGCGCAGGCTCACGAGCGCGATCCGGTCGGTCAGGTCCGGCGGCCCGATCAGACGCACCCCGGGGCGGGTGAGCGCCCCGCCGACCAGGGCCGCGGCGAGTTCGCGTTCGCGCCGCCGGAGCGCCGGGGAGTCCAGGGACTCCAGGTACCGGATCGCCGCGCCGGACCCGATGACGGAGGCGATGGCGGGTGTGCCCGCTTCGAACTTGAAGGGGGTGCGCCGGTCCACGCTGCCGTCCAGATCGACCCAGTCGACCATGCCCCCGCCGACGGAGAGAGGGCGCAGCCCGGCGAGGAGCCGGCTGCGGCCGAAGAGGACGCCGACCCCGGTGGGGCCGAGCATCTTGTGCATCGAGAAAGCCAGGAAGTCGACGTCGAGCTCGCGCACGTTGATGCGCTCATGGGGCAGGGACTGCGCGGCGTCGAGGACGATGACCGCGTCGGTGGCCGACCGGATCTCGGCGATCAGCTCCGCCACCGGGTGGACGACGCCGGTGACGTTGGAGCAGTGGGTGAGCGCGACCACCTTCGGCCGCCCGCGCAGCAGTTCGCGGAAGTGGTCGCGGTCGAGCCTGCCGTGGGCGTCGACCCGGGTCAGTGCGAGGCGGCCGGCCCGCCGCCACGGCAGCGTCTGCGAGTGGTGCGCGTCCATGCACCCCACGACGTAGGCGTCCGGTTCCAGGCCCAGTCCGTGGGCGACCAGGTTCAGGGCCTCGGTCGTGTTCCGGGTCAGGACCACCTCGTTCGCCGCGGCGCCGAGGTGAGCGGCGATCGCCACCCGGGAGGCCTCGTACCCGTCGGAGGCCTCCTCGGACAGCCGGTGCTTGCCGCGGTGGATGTTCGCACCGTTGGTCTCGTAGTACTCGGTGATCGCCTCGATGACGGGCCGCGGCTTCAGGGTCGTGGCCGCGTTGTCCAGGTAGGAGATCGTCTGACCGTCGATCTTCCGCCGCAGGGCCGGAAAGTCGTCCCGGAGGTTGTCTCGAAGGGTCATCGCGCGCCTTCCGCGGAGATCTGTGAGACGCAGGGCTGGAACTTGCCGCTGCGTTCGCCGGCGATGTAGTCGACGGCCTCGACCCGCACCGGATTCGGCGCCAGGGCTTCGGTCAGACGGTCGGTGAGCGCGGCGATGCCGTCGGTCCGCGCGTCCGCCTCGGGGATGTACCGGAAGGTGCACGCTCCGGTGCGGTCCTGCTCCAGCTTGTAGACCTCGATGCCGGGGGCGTCGCCGACCACGGCGTCGACGGCGCCCGGCGTGACGACACGGCCGTCCGACAGCTGGATCATGTGGGTGGCACGGCCCTCGATCCGCACCAGGGGCAGCTCACTGCCGCAGCCGCAGGCGCGGCCCATGGGCGTGAAGTGGTCCCCTGTGGCGTACCGGATGCGGGGGACGAGCGCGTCGTCCTTGGTGGTGACGTACAGCTCGCCCGTCTCGCCGTCCGCGACGGGCTCGCCGTCGCGGACGAACTCCACGTGGAAGTCCCGGTCGTTGATGTGCCGCATCCCGTCGTGGCACTCGAACCCGAGGTAGCCGAGCTCGGACATGCCGATCATGTCGCCGATCGCCAGGTCCGGCCCCATGAACTCCTCGATCTGGCGTCGCGCCACCCGTGTCATGAGGGTGTATCCGCTCACGAGGTGCAGCCGGCGCGGCGAGGTGATCCGGCGGCCGAGCCGTCGCGCCCACCTCGTCAGGAAGGCGAAGTGCGTCGAGTCCACCACCAGGAGATCGGGTTCGTAGAGATCGATCTCGTCGAGGGCCTTGACGATCTGCCACTCCGGTGTGGCCAGGAGGTCGTGGGCCACGGTCAGCACCAGGGTGCCGTCCGCGAGCGTGCGGTCCTCCATGGTCGAGAAGCCCGTGGCGCATTCCACGTCCGAGCAGTTCGGCGGGGCGAAGCGGCAGATCCTGGGGCGGCTGCCGGGACGCCACAGCTCGTCGAAGCGGCGGTTCACGCCGAGTGCGGTCGCCTGCCGCCTCGCCAGGTCGTAGGCCAGGATGGCGCTGTTCAGCCGCTCGCCGGAGGTTCCGGAGCTCTGGAAGCGCATGACGTGCGGCGAGTTGAGGGTGTAGCCCTTGGCCAGCACCCCGGCGGGGAAGTTCCGCCGGTAGTGGGACTTGGAGGTGGGCGGCAGCCGATGGAAGTCCGCCAGGCCCCGGATGTCCTCCGGCCGCAGGCCGCTGGCTTCCATGTGCTTGCGGAAGAAGACGGTGTTGTCGAACGCGTAGGCGATCTCTTCGCGTACGGCTTCGAAGGTCGTCGGGTCGCTCATGCCATGGCCACCAGGACGGTACGGGACCCGGTGTAGGGGTTCCTGCCGTGCGAGAACTGCTCGTTGTCGACGATCATGACGTCGCCGGCCTGCCAGGGCAGCGCGATCTCCTCCGCCGCGTAGGCGGCGCGGATCTGCGCCAGGTCCTCCGGGTCGAGGGGCGTGCCGTCACCGTGGAGCGCGTTGCGGGGCAGTTCGTCCTCGGCGAAGCTCTCGCGCAGCTCGCGCTCGACGTGCTCGGGAAGCGAACTGACGTGGAACAGGTTCGCCTGGTTGAACCAGACCCGCTCCCCCGTCGCCCTCGCCTCGACGGTGGCCTGCACCACGTGCCGGGTGCGCAGCCGCTCGCCGCCCAGCCACTCCGCCTGGATGCCGTGCTGTGCGCAGTAGGCGTCGACGTGGGAGCGGTCCTCGGTCTGGAAGGCCTCCTGCCAGCTCAGGTCCATTCCATGGCCGAAGTTGCGCACGTACATCACGCCGTGCCGCTCGAAGCGCTCACGCGTGTCCTGCGGCAGCCTGGCGTGGACGCGGGCGCTGTCCGCGATGGGCGTCTCGCCGCCCGTTGCCGCCGGGACGACGCAGGTGAGGAACAGGGTGGACGGCCACGAGTCCGTGTACGACATCTCGTTGTGCTGGGGGATGGTCTGGTCGGCCGGGTACTCCGTCGACGTGAAGACGTTGCCGTCGACCCGCCGGCGCGGCGTGGAGCGGTTGTCGTAGTCGCGCAGCTCGCCGTCGAGCCCGGTGGCGAGTTCGGCCAGGCCCGCTGCGTCCAGCGGTGCGAAGCCGCGCAGCAGGACGGCGCCGTGCTCGTCGCGCAGCCGGGCGAGGGCGTTCCCCGAGCCCGCGAGCCACTCCCGTGCGTCGAGCCCGGTGAGGGTGGGTGTGCAGGACACCGCGCGCGATCCGTCGATCAGCGGGGCGACGCGGACCAGCGTCTCGCTGGTGACCGCGACGGACCTCCGGGCCCTGCCGAAGCGCCCGTTCGTGCCGGTGTCGGTCGTCTGGGTCAACATGCGTCTGCCGCTTTCTTCTCGAGGAGCTGGTCGATGAACTCGGCGAGCTCCGACACGACGGGGAACTCGAAGAGGTTGCGCAGCTTGAAACTCACCTTGAAGTCGTCCCGCAGCCGGGCGACCAGCTGGGTCGCGAGCAGCGAGTGACCGCCCACCTCGAAGAAGTCGTCTTCGGCGCCGACCTGACGCAGCAGCAGGAGCTGCGCGACGATGTCGGCGACCCGGCGCTCGGTCTCGGTCCGGGGTGCGACGTAGGCGGTGGATCCCTGGGTGTAGAAGCCCGGTTCGGGAAGCATCGAGGCGTCGACCTTCCCGGTGCTGGTGAGCGGGAAGGCGTCCAGGGCCACCAGGTGGGCGGGCAGCATGAAGTCCGGGAGGCGTTCGGCCAGGAACTCCCGGAGCCACTCCGCGCCGCCCCGGCCGCCCTCGGCGTCGATGAGGTAGCCCACGAGGTGGGCGCCCGTGCTCTCACCGGCCTCCACGACCAGGCTGCCGGTCACCCGGGGGTGCTGGCGCATGACCGCCTCGATCTCGCCCAGCTCCACGCGGAAGCCGCGCAGTTTGATCTGCCGGTCGACCCGGCCGAGGAACTCGACGGTGTGGTCGGGAAGGAGGCGTGCCTTGTCGCCGGTGCGGTACATCCGCCCCGACGGGTCCGGGCTGAACGGGTCGGCGACGAACCGGGCGCTCTGGTCCTCGGTCGGGGACAGATAGCCGTGCGACACGGACGTTCCGCCGATCCACAGCTCGCCCGGCACGCCGACCGGCAGCGGCCGGCGCAGCGGGTCCAGGACGTAGGCGCGGGCGTGTCGCATCGGGGTGCCCAGCGGGACGCTGGAGGCCAGGGCGGCCAGGTCGTGGGAGGCGGTGGCCTCTCCGCAGAGCACGCCGACGGTCGTCTCGGTCGGGCCGTAGTGGTTGTAGAGCCTGCAGTCGCCGAGGTAGTCCTTGAACAGGTTGTACCAGCCCCAGCCGAACGGCTCGCCGCCCGCGACCAGGGCCTGGTGCGGCATCAGCCGCTCCGGCGCCTCGGCCACGGTGAAGACGGCCTCCAGGTGCGAGGGGGTGATCTTGAGAAGGTCGTAGCTCTCGCGGGAGAGCAGTTCGGCGAGCGCCTGCGCGTCCGCGGAGACCTCCGGCGCGACGACCAGCAGCTCGCCCCCGGTGACGAGGGGCGGGAACAGCGCGGTGTTGCCGAGGTCGGTGCCCAGGGTGCTCAGGGCGACCGAGTCGACCGGGCCGGTCAGGCGCAGCCGGTCGAGCACGCCGTCGAGGTAGGCCGCGAGGTGCCCGTGTCCGACGAGGACGCCCTTCGGGGCGCCGGTGGAGCCCGAGGTGAAGATCACGTAGGCGGGATCGTCGTCGGTGGTCGCCACCTGCGGACTGTCGCTGGTCCGGTGGGCGCAGACCGTGAGGTCCGCGTCCAGCAGGACGGTGTCGCAGTCCTGCGGAAGGGTCGCTGCCGTCTCCTCGGTCGCCACGGCGTGGCGGAGACCGACCGCGTCGACGACCGCGGACCGGCGCTTGGCGGGCAGGCTGGGGTCGATCGGCACATACCCGGCCCCGGCCTTGGCGATCGCCAGCATGGCGACGACGGCCAGGTCGGAGCGTTCGAGGCACAGCCCGACCAGCTCTCCGGCCTCCACCCCGCGCCCGACCAGCTCGTTGGCCAGCCGTCCCGAGGCCTCGTCGAGCTGCCGGTAGGTCCAGGAGCGCGTGGCCGTCCTGAGCGCCGAGGCGTCGGGGGCGAACCGCGCGGTCCGCTCGACCTGGCGGTGCCAGTGCTCCCCGGGGCGCTCCGGCGGCTGCGCCGGGTTCACGGCCGCGACGAGCTTCCGCGCGGCGTCCCCGTCCAGCATGGCCAGGTCGGGCACGGCGATCCCCGGATCGCCGCCGAGCGCCGACAGGGCGGCGCGCAGACACGCGAGCAGCGCCTCGACGCCGCCCTCCGCCATGCCGAGGGTCTGGTGGCGCAGGGTGAGACGGATCTCCCCTTCCAGGACCTGCGCGCAGAGCGCGACCTTGCGGGTGTCGTCGGACGGTTCGATCCACAGGTCGCGGAAGGCCGGCTCCTGGGGCGAGCCGAACCCGGTGACGTCGTGGAAGGCGAACCCCGGTATGCCGGCGACGTGCTGGCCGGCCGGGTCCATGGAGCTCTCGTCCGCCTGCTCGAAGCCGTCGAGCTCCAGGTCCACCGAGCGCAGCAGATCGGTCAGCGTCGTCTCGTCGGAGACCGCGGCGAACACCGGCACGGGGGTCTCGAACAGGCCGATGGAGGTGAGGAGCTCCGGGAAGGGCCGTCGGGTGAGCCGGGCGTTGACCGCCAGACGTTCCGGACGTCCGGCGGCGTGCCACAGGGCGGCGAACCAGCCGGTCAGCAGCACGCTGCGCAGACCGCCGTCGCAGTCGTCGCCGAGGCTTCGCAGCCGCTGCGCCAGGGGCGCGGGAACGGTCCACCGCAGGTCGGCGAGAGAGGTGTCGTCGCTGAGGAGTTCGAGCGGCAGGTTCAGCGGCGGAAGCTCCGTCAGCCGGGCCGCACGGTCGGCCGCGAGTTCCTTCTGGCGCGGGCTCGCCGCCCCCTCGTCGACCTGCCACTGGGCGTAGTCGGCGTACTGGACGATGCCGTCGCGGCTCCACGGGGCGCCCTGCAGCCGCGCGGCGCAGGCCTGCCGGAGGTCCCGGAGGAACACCTCGGCGGAGAGGGCGTCCATGCTCATCCGCGGCGCCGAGACGACGAGCGAGCGCTGTCCGCCGGTGTGCGTGAACAGGGTCAGGCGCAGGGGCTCCGCGTCCTCCTCGGTGGTCTGCGCACGTGCCTCCTCCTGTACGAGGGCGGTGAGTGCGGCGTCGTCGCCGGAACGCTCCGACACGCGGACCCGCGGACTGTCCTCGATCACCATCAGCGCGGTGCTGTTCTCGCCGAGCACCTTGCGGTAGACGGTGCGCAGGCTCTCGTGCGCCGCTGCCACGTCGTGCGCCGCGTGTTCCAGCACCTCGCGGTCGAGCGACGTGCCGAGGGCCACCCGGGCCACCGTGCGGCCGGCCCGTCCGGCCGCGACGAGCCCGAGGACGTGCTCCTGCTGCTTCGACAGACGGAAGCCTTCCCAGGCCTGCGACATCAGTTCTGCTCCGGCTCGATCCACAACTGCCCCTTCGTGAACGTGTTCCATGTGTTGACTGCGTCCGGACCGAGGTATTCGGCGGCGATCTGCCAGAAGCCCGCGTATTCGGCCGGGAGGTTGAGATGGGAGTGGCTGACCTGCTGGGGCATGTGCGCCAGGACGTCGCCGAGTTTCATGCGGAGGAGGTCTTCGAATTCATCCCGGTCCATCGGGATGTCCTCGCCGGTCCGCCGGTCCTTCAGGGCCGGCTCCCCTTTCGGGCGCATGATGTTGCGGAAGCTCTTGCCGAGCGACGCGTAGTTCATGACGGAGAAGGTGTGGATCATCTCCTCCACCTGGGTCCCGACGACGGCTCGGACCTCGACGCGTCTCTCCTCGGGAATGGACTCGACGTTGTCGTTGTGCAGGCCCTCCGTTCCGTACACGCCGTGGAACAGTCCCGCGAGGCAGACGTGCTCCCCCGCCTTCATGTCCTGGAGGATGGCGCAGGCCCGGAACATGTGGTCCAGGAGGGTCTCGTCCTGGTGCGCGATCTTGTGCAGGCCCAGCTGCACCAGTTCGCCTCGATATCGTTCGGCGTCAAGCATTCAGCATTCCTCGGTTGTCCTGCGGTCGCCGCTGCGACCGGATGTCGTTCCATGACCGCTTTTTCCGCGCCTCTTCCTTTCCTTCCCACAGGTTTTCCAGAGTGCGGTTGACGAGGCTGAGCCTCGCGTCCGGTTCGGTGGACAGGAGTTTCACCAGTTCGGTCAGACAGTGCGTCAGACGGCGGACGGTGGTGTCGGAGAAGAGGCCGACGCGGTAGTCGATTCCGCCTTGCATTCCGCCGTCGGCGTCGGCCACGAGCGTGAGCTTGATGTCGTGCACCGACAGCAGGAATTCCGCGTCGATCTCCTCGGCGCTCACGCCGGGGATGTCCCAGTCGGGCAGCGGGACGTCCTCCAGCAGGAACCAGGTGCGGTACACCGGCGCCGACTCTCCCGAGCGGCGTTCCGGCCTGACGGCCTGGACGACGTGGTCGAAGGGCACGTCCTGGTTCGCGTACGCCTCCAGTGCCTTCTCCCTGACCTCCCTGAGCACGTCGGTGAAGGTCGGGTCGCCGGTGAACCGCGTACGGATGGCGAGGCTGTTGACCAGGAACCCGATCGTGTTCTCCAGCTGCGGGTGGGCGCGGTGGCCGGCGGGGACGCCCACGACGACGTCCTGCTGGCGGCACCACCACTGGAGCAGCACCTTCCACGCGGCGAGGTATCCCATGAACGTGGTCGCGCGTTCGGCCGTGCAGACGTCCCTGAAGCCGGCGGCCACCGCGGCGTCGACCGCGAGCGGCGCACGGGCCCCTTCGATCACCTCGGAGTCGTCGATCGTCCCCTCGGTGGGGAGGGCCAGCACGGGCAGTGGAGCGGCCAGTTCGCGGCGCCAGAAGTCGATCTGTCGCCGGAACTCGCCCGAGTCGGCCTGCTCGGCCTCCCACAGGGCCACGTCGGCGTAACCCACGCCGGGTTCCGGGAGGACGGACGCGTTCGCGCCGCGGTACAGCGCGCTGATCTCACGGACCATGATCGAGGTCGACCAGGCGTCCCAGACGATGTGGTGCACGGACACGACCAGGACGTGCTCCTGCGGTCCGACCAGCAGCAACCGCACCCGGAAGTGGGGTCCGCTCGCGAGGTCGAAGGGGGTGCGCGCCTCCTCGGCGATCACCCGCTCGGGGGCGAGCCTCAGCGGGTCGTCGCTCACGTCGATGACCTGGAAGTCGAGCGGTTTGCCGGTGCCCGGCATCTGGTGCGGGGCGTCCCCGGCCGCCTCGAACGACAGCGACAGGACGTCGTGCCGGTCGACGAACGTCTCGAAGGCGCCGCGCAGGGCGGTGATGTCGAGCGGGCCCGTGAGGCGGAACGGCTGGACCAGGTTGTACGTGGTGCTGCCCGGGACGAGCTGGTCGTGGAACCAGAGGCGGGCCTGCGCGGCCGTCAGCGGAACCGGGGCCCCGCCGTGGTCCGTGCGGGTGGGCCCGGACGCCGAGGCCGGGGCGCCGCCGCCGTCTGCGGAGCCGATCGCGGCCGCGATGCGCTCCAGCGTCGGGTTGTCGAAGATGACTCGGATGGGGATCTCGACGTCGAGGGCCTTGCGCAGTCGTACGACGGTGCGCATGGCGGTGAGCGAGTCGCCGCCGAGCTCGAAGAAGTGGTCCCGCCGGCCGACCCGTTCGACGTCGAGCATGCTCACCCACACCGCCGCGACGATCTTCTCGACCTCCGTGGCCGGTGCCTCGTACACCGTCGGCTCGTCCGGCTCGTCCGGCACCACGAGGGCCTTGCGGTCGACCTTGCCGTTGGCCGTGAGCGGCAGCTCGGAGATCTTGAGGACGGTCTCGGGCACCATGTAGCCGGGCAGCTTGGCGCCGAGGAACTCCCGTACGTCCGCCGGGACCTGGCGGCCGTCCTCGGGGACGACGAAGGCGATCAGCCGCTTGGCTCCCTGCGGGCGGCCGTGGACGACGGCCACCGCCCCGCGCACGGCGGGATGCTGGAGCAGCGCCGTCTCGATCTCGCCCAGCTCGATCCGGTATCCCTGGAGCTTGACCTGGAAGTCCTCGCGGCCGAGGAACTCGATCTCGCCGCTCGGCAGGAAACGTCCCAGATCGCCCGTCCGGTACAGGCGTTCGCCCGTGACGGGGTGGCGCACGAAACTCGCGGCGGTCTTCGCCTCGTCGCGCAGATAGCCCTCCGCCAGGCCGGTGCCGCCGATGCAGAGCTGCCCCGGAACACCGGTCGGACGCGGCCGGAACGCCTCGTCGAGGACGTGGAAGGTCTGGTTGCGCATCGGGCGGCCGTAGGGAATCGACGGCCAGTCGGCCGGCACCTCGCCCACGGGGTGGAGGATGGACCAGATGGATGCCTCCGTGGCGCCGCCGAGGCTCACGATCTGCGGCGTTCCGAGGACCCGCCGGATGCGTCCGGGCAGGGTGACGGGGAACCAGTCACCGCTGAGCATCACCAGCCGCAGCGCGTCGCTGTGCGCACCGCCCACCGTCATGTGCTCGACCAGCAGCTCCATCAGCGCCGGTACGGAGTTCCACACGGTGACACCGGCCCGTTCGGCCAGGTCGAGCCAGACCGCCGGGTCGCGGTGCGAGGCCGGGTCGGGGACGACGACCGCGCCGCCGACGGCCAGGGGACCGAAGATGTCGTAGACCGACAGGTCGAAGCTCAGGGACGACAGGGCCAGCGTCCGGTCGTCCTCGCCGACGCCGAAGCGGTCGTTGACGTCGACGACCGTGTTCAGGGCGCCGCGGTGACTGATCATCACGCCCTTGGGGACGCCGGTCGAGCCCGAGGTGAAGATGACGTAGGCGAGGTCGTCGGCGTCCGTGGCCGGCCGGGCGGCGTGGGTCGTCCCCGGGTCGCGGGGCAGCGTGTCCACGGCGAACACCGTGCCGTTCGGCCCCAGCGGCCCGGTGAGCCGGCCCGCGATCCACGACTGGGTCAGCACGGCCCGGACCTGGCCCTGGGCGAGCAGGAAGTGGATCCGCTCCTCGGGCAGCTCCGCGTCCACCGGCAGGTAGGCCGCGCCCGAGGCCAGGATGCCGAGCACCGCGGCGCTCTGTTCCCAGCCCTTCTCCATGACGACGGCGACGACGTCGTTGGGCCGGACGTCCAGTGCGGTGAGCCGGGCGGCGATCACCCGGGCGCGGCCGGCGAGTTCGCCGTAGCTCAGGGTCCGGGTCCGTGTGATCACGGCCGGCCGGTCCGGCGCGCGCTCGGCCACGGCGAAGAACGGCTCGTGGAGCAGACCCGACGGCAGGCGGCCCGCCGTCCGGTTGTAGTCCTCCCGCGCCGCCGCGTCCGCGGCCGGCAGCAGCGACGGAAGGGGCAGGTTCCACCGCGCCTCGTCGTCGGCCAGCCACCGCAGCAGGTCCAGGGTGGCGGCGTGGATCGAGGCGACCAGCCCGTCGGGGAAGAGCTCGTCGACCGCGTCGATGTCCAGGGTCAGGGAGCCCTCCGACTCGAAGACCTGGGCGTCGATCCACACCTGCGGCGTCTGGGAGATGCTGAACACCTCGCGGCCCAGGCCGATGTCCTGGCCGTGGTCGAGGAAGAGGC
Source organism: Streptomyces sp. SAS_272 (assembly GCF_052543235.1). Lineage (NCBI taxonomy): Bacteria > Bacillati > Actinomycetota > Actinomycetes > Kitasatosporales > Streptomycetaceae > Streptomyces > Streptomyces sp. SAS_272. The sequence continues at coordinate 12,332 of NZ_JBMNDR010000011.1, forward strand.
TGGTGAACACCGCCGGCATCGCCGCGTCCGGGCGCACCTTCTTGATCTCGCGCAGGACCCGGACACCGCTGAACAGGCGGTGGTCGATGTCGGTGAGCAGCTGATCGCGCACCGCACGCGCCCGCTCGCCGAACGAGCCGGCGTCGGCCGCGTCGACCTCCAGCAGCGTCACCGAGGTGAAGTCGCCGACGACTGCGTCCACGCCCGGGTGCAGCGGAAGCCGGTTGGCCATGGGCAGGTTGAGCGTGAACCTTCGGTGTGTCGCCCAGGTCGCCATCGCCTCGCTGTAGGCCGCGATGGTGAGCGCGGTGGGGGTGATGCCCCGGCGGGCCGCGACCGCCTTGAGCCGGCTCCAGCGCTCCTCGTCCAGCGTTCCGCTCACCCGGCTGAAGCGGGGCGTGTCGATGGTGCGCGGCTCGCGGGCAAGCGGCAGCTCGGGGGCGGGGGCGAAGTCCGGCACCCGCTCGCACCAGTACGCCTGCGCACGGCGGTACAGGTCGCTCTCCTCGAGGCTCTGCTCGGCCAGGACGTAGTCCCGGAAGGAGAGCTGGATGCCGGGCAGGTCGAGGCCCGGGTCCCGGTAGAGGTCGGCGAGTTCGCGGAGCAGGACGTTGGAGCTGCGGGCGTCGGTGATCAGGCCGTCGATGCTGTAGTGCAGGCGGGTGCGGTCACCGTCCAGGAGGGTGGCGCGCAGCTCGAACAGCGGCCAGCGCTCAGGTGCGAACACCTGGTGGGACATGGCGTCGCGGGTGGCCTCCAGCGCCTTGCGCGCCTCGTCGTCCGGTCGCCCCCGCACGTCCTGGGCGGCGACGACGTAGTCGGGCACGTCGGTGAGGATCCGCTGCTCGCCGGTGGGCAGCACGATCGCGCGGAGCATGCCGTGCCGCTGGATGAGCCGCCGGAACGCGTCCTGGAGCCGCGGCAGGTCGAGGCCGGTGACCTCGAACTCCTCGTAGCCGTGCATGCCGACGTTGCCGATGTCGAAGACTCCGGTGCGGCCGATCCAGTAGGCCTGCTGCACGTCGGTCAGCGGGAAGGGCTCCGCCACGGCGGCCGGGTCGGCCACGGCGACCGGCAGCGCTCCGGGGTCGGCGTTCCCGGACTCGTCGCGGGCGGCGGCCACCGCACGCGCCAGGCCGCGGATCGTCGGCGACTCGATGAAGGTGCGCAGCGAGACGTCGACGCCGAAGAGGGCCCGTACCCGGGAGACGAGCTGGGTGGCGAGCAGCGAGTGCCCGCCCAGCTCGAAGAAGCCGTCCTCCGGGCCGATGGCCCGGGCGCCGAGGAGGTCGACGAAGACGGCGGCGACCTCCCGTTCGGTCGGGTCCTGGTAGCCGGGCGCGGCGGTCTCCGCCGTCTCCCCCGCCGCAGGGTTCGCCGCCGCCGGGTTCTCCGCTGCCGGGTTCTCCGCCGTGCTCCGGCCGGTCCGGCAGCCGCAGCCGCCCGCGGGCCGGGCGTCGACAGGCGGCGGGTCGATCCAGCAGCGCTCGCGTTCGAACGGATAGGACGGCAGGACCGTGCGGTGCGGCGCGATCCCGCCGGCGAGTGCCTCCCAGTCGACGTCGACGCCTTCGCACCAGAGTTCGCCGACGGCCGACAGCAGGTCCGGCTCGTCCGTGCCGGCCACCGTGGGCAGGCACGCGACCGCGTCGGCGCCGGCGGCCCGGGCCAGCCGGGTCAGCACCTGTCCGGGGCCGACCTCCAGGAGCACCGCCCCGGTGTCGCGGACGGCGGTCAGGGCGTCGTCGAAGCGGACCGTGGCGCGGATCTGCCGGGCCCAGTACGCGGGGCTGGTGGCGTCCTCGTCGGTGATCCAGTCGCCCGTCACGTCGGAGAGGAACGGGATGCGCGGGGGCGAGAGCCGCAGCCGGGCCGCCTCTTCCTCGAACGCGGCCGCCGCACCGTCCATGAGGCGCGAGTGGAAGGCGTGAGAGGTGCGCAGCCGCTTGGAGACGACGCCGAGACCGGTGAGCCGCGCCTCGAAGGCCTCGATCGCGTCGGCCGGGCCGGAGACCACGCACTCGCGCGGTCCGTTGACCGCGGCGAGGTCCACGCCGTCGAGCAGCGCCGACACCTCGCCCTCCGGCAGCGGGACGGCCGTCATCACGCCGGCCGGCGCGGACTGCATGAGCCGGCCGCGCACGGCGACCAGACGCAGCGCGTCCTCGAGGGACATCACGTCGGCGACGCAGGCCGCCACGAGTTCGCCGAGGCTGTGTCCGACCAGGGCGACGGGGTGCACGCCCCAGGACTCCCAGAGCCGGGCGAGCGCGTACTCCATGACGAAGAGCGCGGGTTGCGCGACCGCGGTGCGGTGGACCGCCGGATCGTCACCGGAGACGGGACCGTCGAGACCGAGCACCGGCCGTACGTCCACCGCCCCCTCGGTGAGCGACATCAGCAGGGCAGCGGCCCGGTCGGCCTCCGCCCGGAACACCGGCTCCTGTTCGTAGGCCGCCCGGGCCATGCCCGCGCGCTGGGCGCCCTGTCCGGGAAAGCCGAAGACCACCTCGCGGTCCTGGCCCGGGCCTGCCGTGCCGGAACGCGCGGGAACGCCGGAGCCCAGCGCCTCGACCGCCTCGCCGATGCCTCCGGCGACGACGAAACCGCGGTGCGCGAGCCGTCGGCGGCCTCGCTGCAGCGTGTACGCGACCTCGTCGACGCGCTCGTCCGGGTGCGCCCGGAGGTGACCGGCGAGCCGGTCGACGGCCGTCGCCAGCGCGGTGGGGGTCGCGGCGGACACCGGCAGGACGTGCCGGGTACGGGGACCGGCGGCGGCGGGGGCCTGCGCGGGGGCCTCTTCGAGGACGACATGGGCGTTGGTGCCGCCGATGCCGAACGAGCTGACGCCTGCCCGCAGACGCTCGCCCTCCCAGGGCATGAGTGCCGTGTTGACGTGGAACGGGCTTTCGTCCAGGCCCAGTTGCGGGTTCGGTTCGGTGAAGTGCAGGGACGGCGGGAGCTGCCTGGCCCGGAGGGAGAGGACCACCTTGATCAGGCCGACCACACCGGCCGCCGTGTCCAGGTGCCCGACGTTCGTCTTCACCGAGCCGAGGGCGCAGCGGCCTGCGGGGCCCGTGCCGAAGACGCTCTTGAGGGCGGCCACCTCGACGGGGTCGCCGAGCGGGGTGCCGGTGCCGTGGGCCTCGATGTACGTGACCGTGGACGGGTCGACGTCGGCGACGGCGAGCGCCTCCGCGATGACGTCCGCCTGTCCCTCGACGCTGGGTGCGGTGAAGCCGACCTTGCGCGCACCGTCGTTGTTGACGGCGGAGCCCCGGATCACCGCGTGGATCACATCGCCGTCGGCGAGGGCGTCGTCGAGCCGCTTCAGCGCGACGACTGCGGCGCCGCTGCCGGCGACGGTGCCGTCCGCCGCGGCGTCGAACGCGCGGCAGTGGCCGTCGGACGACCTGATGCCGCCCTTCTCGTGGCGCTGTCCCCGGCGCTGCGGGATCACGGTGGCGCCGCCGGCCAGCGCCACGTCGCACTCGCCGTTGTTCAGCGACTGGCACGCCATGTGCACGGCGACGAGGGACGTCGAGCACCCCGTCTGGACGCTGACGCTCGGCCCCCGCAGGTCCAGCTTGAAGGAGACGCGGGTCGGCACGAAGTCCTTGTCGTTGCCGAGGGCCGTCTGGAACTCGCCCACCCGTGCGACCAGGTCGCCGTTGGGCAGGAGGTTGCGGTGCAGGTAGGCGCTCTCGCCGACACCCGCGTAGACGCCGGTGACCTTGTCCGTCGCGCCCGGGGCGCTCGCCGCGTGCTCCAGGGCCTCCCAGGCGCACTCCAGCAGCAGCCGGTGCTGCGGGTCGAGCATCTCGGCCTCACGGCGGGAGAAGCCGAAGAAGGACGCGTCGAAGCCCTCCATGTCGCCGAGCACACCGAGCCGGCGCACGTAGTCCGGCCGGGCGGCCTCGTCCGGGGAGACGCCGGCGGCGAGGAGTTCCTCGTCGGTGAACGTGGTGAGCGACTCGATGCCGTCGCTCAGGTTCCGCCAGAAGGCGTCCAGCGTGTCCGCGCCGGGACATCGCAGGGCCATGCCCACGACGGCGACGGCTCCGGCGGGCGCGCCGTCGTCGTCCGGGATGTCGTTCGTCATTGCTGTCTCCAAGATGTCGGAAGTCACCGCGCGGTCCTCCGCGGTGCCTGTGCGCGCGAACGCGCCTTGCGTGCGGCCGCCCGGCGGCGTCCCGCGTCACCCGTCGCGGAGGGGCCGCGCCCCTCGTCGGCGAGATGCCGGGCCAGGCTCCGGACGGTGGGGTACGTGAACAGGTCCACCACGGGGATCTGCCGCCCGAGCCGCTCCGTCAGCCGGGCCTGCACCCGCAGCAGAAGCAGCGAGTGCCCGCCGGCCTCGAAGAAGTTGTCCTCCGCGCCCACCTGTCCGACCGCCAGGACCTCGCTCCACACGTCGGCGACGAGGCGTTCCGTCGCGCCGTTGAGCGGGGCCCGCGCAGCTGTGTCCCCCGCCCGGGCGGGAGGTGGCAGGGCGCGCCGGTCGGTCTTCCCGCGTTCGCCCCTGGGCAGCGCGTCCATGAGGACGATCGAGGCGGGCACCATGTACTCCGGCAGTCTCCGTTCGAGATGCTCACGCAGTTCGGCCGCCGTGACGTCGCCGGAGAGGGCGGCGTAGCCGACCAGCACGGGTCTGCCGGGGACGTCCTCGCGCAGTACCGCCGCCGCGTCCATGACGTGTGCATGCGCGTTCAGGGCGGCCTCGATCTCGCCGAGTTCGATGCGGAACCCGCGGAGCTTGACCTGGGTGTCGTCGCGGCCGAGGAACTCGAGCGTCCCGTCGGCGGCGGCGCGGACCCGGTCGCCCGTGGCGTACATGCGCTCACCGGGCGGCCCCCACGGGTCGGGCAGGAACGACGCCGCCGTCCGCCCGGGGTCTCCCAGGTAGCCGAGGGCCACTCCGGGTCCCGCGAGGTGGAGGTCTCCGTGGACGCCCGGCGGGACCGGCCGGAGCCGCTCGTCGAGCACGTACGCGCGGACTCCGGCCAGCGGCCTGCCGATGGGGACGGTCCTCGCGTCGTGCGCATCCCCCGGCCCGGGTTCGTGCAGGGTGGCCGTGATGGTGGTCTCCGTCGGGCCGTACGCGTTCAGCCAGCGCACTCCGGCCGGCGTCGCGGCCCGCCACTGGGCGAGGCGTCCGGCGTCGACCCGTTCGCTGCCCACCACGACGAGCCGCAGAGCGGGGCAGGCGTCCGCCGGGTACCTGTCGAGCAGGGCCACCCATTCGTGCCAGTACGACGCCGGAAGGTTGAGCACGCTCAGCCGTTCCCGCCGGGCCAGCTCGGTCAGCTCCGCGATCCCGGGCACCGGTCCCGCCGGGAGGAGGACGACCCGGCCGCCCCGGATGAGGGTGGCGAAGAGCTCCTCCGCCGCCACGTCGAAGGCGGTGGACGCGAACTGGAGCACCCGGTCGTCGAAGTGCAGCCCGTAGCGGTCCGCGACCGCCCGCAGTGTGTGGGCGAGGTTGCCCTGGCTCACGCACACCCCCTTGGGGGCACCGGTGGTCCCCGAGGTGTAGAGGACGTAGGCCGTCGCCGCCGGGGAGGTGACACGGGGCGCGCCGTCCGGGGCGGGCCCGCCCGCGCGGAGCGCGTCGTCCGCGGAGACGAAGGGGAGGTCACCGCTCGCGGGCCGGCCGGTCGCCGCCGAGCCCAGGACCAGGACCGCCCGCGAGTCCGCGAACACCTGCTCGAGTCGCTCCTGCGGGGCGGCGACGTCGACCGGCACATAGGCGGCCCCGGCCTTCATGACCCCGATCAGCGCGGCCGGCCAGAGGGGTTCGCGCTCCATGCGCACCACGACGGCGCTGCCCGGCCGGACGCCGTGGGCCCGCAGGTGGGCGCAGATCCTGTCGGCCCCGGCGGCCAGTTCGGCGTACGTCAGGGACCTGCCGTCCTGGCTGACCGCGGTGCGCTCGCCCCAGCGGGCGCAGGACTCGTCCAGCAGCCGCACCAGCGTGTCGGCGTCCGCCCCGGGCGTCGTGGCGGGGCCCGCCGCCAAGGCCTCCAGTTCGGCCGCGCCGAGCAGGGACAGCTCCTCGAGCCGTGCCTCGGGTGCGGCCAGCGCGGACTCCAGCAGGGCGGTGAGATGGCCCGCGAACCGTTCCACGGTCGCCCGGTCGAACAGGTCGACGTCGTACTCGATCGCGCCGCGCAGAGCCCCCGACTCCAGCGAGGACTCCTCCCACACCAGGGTGAGGTCGAACTTCGCCACCGGGCTGACGGACTCGTCCACCGTCATGGACAGCCCCGGTGCCAGGGCGGTGTCGCCCGGCACGTTCTGCATCGCCATCATCACCTGGAACAGGGGCGTCCAGCTGGGGTCCCGGGGCGGCCGGACGGCCTCCACCACCTGCTCGAAGGGAACGTCCTGGTGCTCGAAGGCGCTCAGCGCGCCCTCCCGGACGGCCGCGAGGAACTCCGCGAACGTCTGCTCCTCGTCCCAGCGGGAGCGCAGCACCAGCGTGTTGACGAAGAACCCGATCATGTCCTCGAGTTCCGGACGGGTCCGGCCGGACACCGGCGTGCCGACGCTGACGTCCCGGACCCCCGCGTACCGGCCGAGCAGCAGCGTGAAGACGGCGAGCAGGGTCATGAAGCGGGTGGCGCCGAAGCGTCGGCCCACCTCGCCGAGCCGGGCCGTCAGTTCACCCGACAGCAGCACCGGTACCGTGTCGCCGACGTGCCGGGGGGAGACCGGACGCGGGCGGTCGACGGGCAGGTCGAGCACGGGCGGGGCGCCCGCCAGGCAGTCTGTCCAGTAGCCGAGCCGGCCGTCCTGGTCGGGGCCGTCGAGCAGCGCGCGCTGCCAGACGGCGTAGTCCGGGTACTGCACCGGGAGCGCCGACGGCGGTCCGGCCGCGCCGCCGAGGCCCGCCCGGTACAGCGACACCAGGTCGCGCAGGAGGACACCGACCGACCATCCGTCGCAGACGGCGTGGTGCATCGTCACCAGCAGCACAGACCGCCGCTCGTGCAGTCTCAGCAGGCGGAAGCGGACGAGCGGGCCCTCGGCGAGGTCGAACGGAAGCAGGGACTCCGCCCGGGCGCGCTCGGCGGCCGTCGCGGTCCGCGCGGCCTCGGGCAGCTGCCCGAGGTCCTCGGTCTCCAACCGGACGTCACCGGCCTCGTCGACCACCTGGACGGGTTCGCCGTCCGCGGTTCCCACCAGCCGGGTGCGCAGCGAGGCGTGGCGCCGCACCAGTGCCCGCAGGGCGTGGCGCAGGGCCGTCAGGTCGAGCACGCCGGTGAGCGTCACGGCCAGGGGGACGTTGTAGAGGGCGCTGCCGGGTTCGAGGCGGTCGAGGAACCACAGGCGCCGCTGGGCGAAGGACAGCGGCTGGGGTCCCGGGCCGGCGGGGACCAGGGGCGGGGCGACGCGCACCGAACGGGCCGCCGCGGCACGCCGCGCGAACGCCGACACCGAGGACGCCTCGAAGATGTCGCGGATGCCGAGCTCGACGCCGAGTCCGGCGGCGACGCGGGTGACCGCCTGAGCCGCCAGCAGGGAGTTCCCGCCGAGGACGAAGAAGTCGTCGTGCGCGGAGATCTCCGCCGCTCCCAGCAGCTCCGACCAGACCCGGGCGACCAGTTTCTCGGTCGCGCCCCGCGGCGGGACACGGGTCCCGGACCGCACGCCGTGCCGCTCGTCCGGCTCGGGGAGGGCCCGCAGGTCCGCCTTGCCGTTCGGAGTGACGGGCAGTTCGTCGAGGGGCACGTACCAGGTCGGGACCATGGCCGCGGGAAGGCGCTCGGCGAGGAACGACCGCAGGAGGCGGGGTTCGGCCCGTGCCCCGTCCGTCATGACCACATAGGCGGCCGGCGCGCGCCGCTCGCCCTCCCCCTTCAGGACCACGACCGCCTCGCGCACGCCGGGACACGTGCGGAGCACGCCGGCGATCTCGTCCGGTTCGATGCGCACGCCGCGGAGCTTCACCTGGGAGTCGGCGCGGCCGAGGTAGTCGAGGACGCCGTCCGCTCGCCAGCGGACGATGTCCCCGGTGCGGTAGAGGCGTTCGCCGTTCCCGAACGGGCTCGGCACGAACCGCTCCGCGGTCAGGCCGGGCCGTCCGACGTATCCGCGGGCCAGGCCCGGACCGCCGATGTGGAGCTCACCGGGCACGCCGACGCCGGAGTGTCCGCCGTGGGCGTCGAGGACGTACAGGTCGGTTCCGGCGATCGGCCGGCCGATCGGGACCCGGGCGTCGGCGGGCGGGGCGCCCACGTCGTGGCAGCTCGCGATGGTGGTGCCCTCGGTCGGACCGTAGGCGTTCACCAGTCGGACGTCGTCCGCCGCGTTCCTTACCGCCCGCACCCTCCGCACGTCCGCGGCCTCGCCGCCGAAGAAGAGCGTGCGCAGGGGACGGAACATCGCCGGGTCCGCGTCGGCGCACTTGTGGAACAGGGCGGTGGTGAGCAGCATCGAGGTGATGCCGTCGGACTCGATGCGCCTGCGGAGCGCCGGCGGCGAGAGGACGTCGTCCTTGGGCACGCCGACCAGCCGCGCGCCGTTCAGCAGCGCCCCCCAGATCTCGAAGGTGGCCGCGTCGAACGAGGTGTTGGCGACCTGGCCCACCACGTCGGAGGAGTCCCAGCCGAGGTAGTCGGCGTCGCGGACCAGCCGCACGATCCCGCGGTGGGTGACGGCGACGCCCTTGGGCAGGCCGGTGGAGCCCGAGGTGTAGAGCACACAGGCCTGCTGGTCGGGATGCGGCGGGGCGAGCTCCGCCGGTCCGGCGGACTCGGCGTCCAGTTCGCCGGCCGGTACCACGGGGACCCCGCCCGTGAAGGAGAGGTCCCGGTCGGCGATCACCAGGCACGCACCGCTGTCCGTCACCATGTGGGCCAGCCGCGCGTCGGGATGGCCCGGGTCGAGCGGTACGTACGCGGCCCCGGCCAGCAGCACCGCCAGCATCGCGACGACCAGCGAGGCCGAGGGCTCCATGGCGAGTCCGACGGCGCTCTCCGCCCGTACGCCGCGTGCGGCCAGGGCTCCCGCCATGCGCTCCGCCCGCGCCTGGAGTTCCCCGTAGGTCAGGGTTGCGTCCCAGAACTGCGACGCCACGGCGTCCGGGTCGGTCCGGCACCGGTCGCGCAGTGCCTCGACCACGCTGACGGCGGCCGTGCGTGCCGGTTCCGTCCCCCACGACGTGAGCAGCGCCCGCTCCTCGGCGGTCGTGTGCACGAGTCGGTACAGCGGCGAGGCGGGTGCGTCGAGGGCCGACTCCAGCAGGGTCCTGAAGTGGTCCGCGAACCGTTCCGCCGTAGCCCGGTCGACGAGGGCGGTGTCGTACTCGATCGTGCCGCGCAGGGTGTCGGCGGGTGACGCACCGTCCCAGAACAGGGCGAGGTCGGGGGCGGGGGCGAGGTCGGGGGCGGGGGCGAGGTCGCCGGCGGCGGTGGGGTCGGACGTGGGGGCGGTGGGGTCGGGCGACGCGGGCCTGACCGGGCCCGGGGACGGTGCGGGGTGGCCGTCCCGCATCGCCGTCATCAGCCGGAACGGCGCCGTGCGGGGGGAGTCGTCGTGCTCGTGCCGGCGCTCGGCGAGGTCCCGCAGGCCGTCCCGGACCTCCGACAGGAACTGCCCGAAGGTCCGTGTGTCCTCCCGACGGTTGTGCAGCGCCGACGGGTCCTGCGGATCGGGCCCGACCGCGACGCCGACGCAGACGTCGGCCGCTCCCGCCCAACGGCCGGCCAGCAGGGTGAACACGGCGGTCAGCGCGGTGAACCGGTCGGTGTCGTGGGCGGCGGCGACCCGGTCCACACGCCCTGCGACCGAGGCGGCGAGTGTGACCGTCACGGCGTCACCCGGTGCGCGGCGCGCCGAGGACCGCAGGCGGTCGGCGGGGATTGCGGGCGACGAGGGTGACGAAGGCGACGAGGGCGCTTCGCCGGACCGGTACCGCTCGTGTGCGATGTCCGCCACGTCGGGCTTCTCCTTCGAAAGGGCATGGCTCGCCGGGGGACGGAGCCGGGGACGCGGATCCGGCTTGTTCGCCGGACGGGATTCTCAGGAGGAGCTGACCGGGCTCGGCTGCGCCGGCCCGTCCACCTGCTCGGGCAGCTGACGCATCGCGCGCACCGGGGACAGGAGTACGACCAGGGAGGGCACGAACAGTCCGACCGCGGACACGACGACCGTCTCGCGCAGGCCCCAGGAGGTGGCCAGGGCACCGCCCATGAGGGAGCCCAGTGACAGGGTTCCCCACGAGAGCGAGCGCACGGTCGCGTTCACCCGGCCCTGCAGATGCTCGGGGGTGATCGACTGACGGAAGCTGATCACGGTCACGTCCCACACGGGGATGCCGAAGAACCCGATGAAGGTGGCGACTCCGGCCAGCACGGCCGAACCGAGGGAGTCCCCGTCCACGGCGGCGAGCAGGAGAAAGCCGACGCCGGGCAGGGCCACGGCGGCCGCCAGGGTGGGGCCGACGCCCAGCAGGGCGTTCAGCCGCTCGGACAGCAGGGCGCCGACGAGCCCGCCGACGCTGCCGACGGCGACGATCAGTCCCACCGCCGTCGAGGCAAGTCCCACCTCTCGGATGAGGTAGAGGAAGTAGACGGCCATGATCGAGCTGAAGAACAGGCTGAGGAAGAAGACCGCGACGGTGCACCAGCGGAGCAGGGGGCTGCGGCCGACGACGGCGAATCCCTCGCGGAGCGAGGCCCGGACCGACTGCTTGCCCTCGGTCTCCCCCGCTGCCTGGGGTGCGGTGTCCGCGGGCAGTCTGATCAGCGCGAGGGCCGAGATGAGATAGCTGACGGCGTCGATGGCGATCACCACGGGAGCGCTCATCACGCCGATCAGTCCACCGGCGATGCCCGGCCCCGCGACCTCGGCGGTCGAGGCGGACGCCTGAAGCTTGCCGTTGGCCTCCATCAGCCGTTCGCGACCGACCAGTCCTGGGAGATAGGACATGTAGGCGATCTCGAAGAAGACGGTCATCACGCCCACGAGGAAGGTGACCACGAGGAGTTGGGTGACCGTCAGCACGTCGAGCCAGTAGGCCGCGGGGATCCAGGCGAGCGCGGCGAACCGGATCGCGTTCGCCGCGATCAGGATGGGCCGCCGGGCCCGGCGGTCCACGAGGACGCCGACGAAGAGTCCGAACAGCAGGAAGGGAAGCGTCTCGAGGGCGCTCAGCAGGCCGGCCTCCATCGGCGACGCGTGCAGGACGACGACCGCGGTGAGGGGCAGGGCCACGTAGGTGATCTGTGTGCCCAGGAACGAGATCGACTGGCTCGACCAGAACACGGCGAAGGCCCTGTTCTGGAAGAGGGAGCCGGGCGGATGCGGTGTCTGCACGGCAGGCCTCCGGTTTCGGCGGGAGTGGGAGCGGGAGTGGGATGGGAGGGAGGAGGGGCGGCGTGACCGCCGGCCGTCACTCCGCGGGGAGCCGTCACTCCATGGAGAAGCGGAGGCTCAGCGGCCTCATGTCCGTCCAGTGCCTGTCGACGTAGGCGGTGCATGACGACCGGTCCGCCGGGCCGTGGACGACGGTCCAGCCGGCGGGCACGGCGCAGTGGTCCGGCCAGAGCGCGTGCTGCCCTTCGCCGTTCACCACCACGACCAGACGACTCAGGGGATCGTCCAGCGCATTCACCATCGGTTCACTCCTCGGGTTGCCCGATCGTTCCAGCGGCGCGCCATCGCGGACCGCTTTGCGGGCTTCACGTTGTCACGTTGATGACATCACCTTTCCATAGTGATCAGAATTTTGGCAACTACTTGTCAAACGCTGTGCCTGAACGCTAGTTTGACGTCACGTCCGGCTCGGACACCACAGCTGCAACACTCTCTCCAAGCCTTACGATGGGATCTCCTGACATGCGATGTTTGCACCGACTCGGCGCCGTTCTCGGTCTGATCACGGTCGTCTTCGTCATCGGTTACGGCACTGCCGCGACAGAGACGGCCGACCCGACCGGAACGGCTCCGATGGCAGGCCCCGGAACGCCGAGGATCGACTGGCCGTAACCGCCGCCCCATCGGAGTCCCGCGACGGATGCCGGAGCGTTGCCAACCTGACCTGAGCGTCATTACCAAAAATTGACAACCGCCCTGGCAACTGCCAAACTGTCGGTGACATGGGGGTGGGGGAAGCCGCGATCNACGGCTTCC
>NZ_JBMNDR010000011.1:24479-135223 GCF_052543235.1 Streptomyces sp. SAS_272
CCCCCCCCCCCCCCCCCCCCCCCCCCCCACCCCCGTATACGTGGCAAGGAAGGGTTGAGCCGTGGTCGATCGGTCGGACTTCGGTAAGCGACTGCGAACGCTCAGGCAGGAACGCGGCATGTCGCAGGCACAGTTGGCCGGCGACGAAATGTCCGCCGGTTACCTCTCCCGCCTGGAGTCCGGTGCGCGGCCGCCCACGCCCAAGATCGTCGCCTATCTCGCCGAACGGCTCGACGTGCCCTCGTCCGCCTTCGACGCCCCGCCGGTCGCGGACGAGGCTCCGGTCGCGGACCTGGTCAGAGCGGTCACCGCGACGCCCGACGGCGACGGCCGGGTCGACGGCCTGCTGGAGCGTCTGACGCGCCACCAGGCCGATCTGTCCTTGCCGTTGCGGTGGATGGCCCTGTGGTCACTGGCCGGGATCCGGTCGGAGGGCGCCACGCACGAGGCTCAACTGCCCCTGGGACAGGAACTGCTCCGCACCGCCGAGGAGAGCGGCATCCCCGAGCTGCGGGTCCGCTCCCTTGTCCTGGTCTCCCGCATCCACCGCTCCCTCGGTGACATGAAGGCGGCCAACGCCTGTGCCGACGATGCCTATTCCACCGCGATCGAGCATGACGTGCCCCGAGCCGACACGGTCCGCGCGCTCATGATGCTGATCTCCACGGAGGCCGAGGCGAGCCAGCTGCACGATGCGCTGAAGTACGTGGCGGACCTGGAAGTGCTCTCGCAGGACACCTCGCCGACCATGCGGGTCGAGGCACTGTGGACGGCGGCCAGCGTGTACGTCCGGCAGGGGAACCACGCGGCCGCCGCGGCCCGGCTGGCCGAGGCACTGGCACTGAGCAGCAGCGCCGACGACCTCCGGTTGTGGATGCGGCTGCGCTTCGCCGCCGCGTCGCTCTACCTGCAGATGCACCCCTGCCGGCTCGCCGACGCACAGCAGATCCTCAAGGAGGTCGAGCCCGCCCTCGCCCTGGTCGGGGACGCCGGTCAGCACCTGGAGTTCCGCACGATCCGCGCCCACGCGCATTTCCAGGCGGGTGAGCTCGACGCCGCACGCACCCTGTGCGAGGAGATCCGCCCCGACGCGAAGCAACTCGAGTTCCGCGACATGATCCGGTTCGAGGTGCTGGTCCATCTGCTCGACATCATCTCCGGGCAGGTGGAGGCCGGGGTGCGCGCCATCGAGGCGCTGGCCGGCAAGGCGCACGAGGCGTCCAACATGGATCTCGCCGCGGAGATCTGGAAGAACCTCGCGGAAACCCTGGCCTTCGTCCAGTCGGCGAAGTCCGGGCCCGGGGCAGTCGATTCATAGCCCCCACCACACGGTCCTCGCACGGTCCTCGCGCTCGCCGTCCCCGCCCCGCGTTCACTGCGAGGCCGGACGGGCATGCGTCAGGGACGTCACCGGCGCAGGACAGGGGTGGGTTCATTCCTGAGCTGGAGGAAGCACAGTGATCACCGATCCCGCCCTGGCCACCCGCCGGGCGCACGCCGTGCGCACGCCTCATGCCGCATCCGCCCTCGCCGCGGCACGACCCGCGGGTCCCGGCGCGCGCACCGGCGCAGCAGCACGGACGCTCTCGCCGTCGGCGTCGCCGAGCACGCTGGACGCCCTGTTCGCCCAGGTTGCCCGGCGCCACCCGGATGCCGTCGCCGTCCAGGACGCCCGCGGCGAACTGCGCTTCGCCGCGGCCGAGTCGTGGGCCTCCCGGCTCGCATCGGTCATGGTGCACCGAGGCGTCCAGCTCGGCGATCCGGTGATCATCCACTGCGACGACCACCGGCAGGCGCTGACGGCGCAGTTGGCCGTTCTGAAGGCGGGAGGCGTGTGCGTGCCCGCCGCGCACGGCCTCGGCCGATCGGAACTGCGCGGCATCGCCGCGGTCAGCGGCGCCTCGACCGTGCTGTGCAGCCGTTCCACCCAGGAAGCGTGGCCCCGGCGGTACACCGCCCTCGCGCTCGACGACGAGGACACCCGTCGGCGGATCACCGCTCAGCCGCTGGAGCCGGCGCTGCCCCTTTCGCACTCCAGGGAGGCCGCCTACCTGCTGGTCCACGACGGCGGCCGGCACGGGCTCACCGGCCACCTGGTCGACCACCACGCCTGGCGGCTCGCCGTGGGCGAGCGGATCCGGACAGCGGGCCCCGCTCCCCGCCGGGTCTACGTGGCCGGCCCGCCGGCCGGCCCGCGCGCCTTGTCCGCGATGTGGTGGGCGTTCGCCGGCGGAGGATCGCTGCGCACACTGCCGGGTACGGGAACGTCGGCGCAACGCGACGGGACGGTGTCCGCCGCCGTGTTCAGCCCCGAGGAGTACGACGCTCTCGTGGACGTCCTCCCCGTCCGGCCGCGGCTGGTGCAGCTCGTCGGCGGGCCCGTGCCGAGCGATCTCGTGGCCCGGCACTTCACCGCCCTGCCCGGCGCCCGGCTGCGTGCCGACTTCTCACCCGCGGACGGCGCCCTGCCCTGGATCTCCCGGGAGTTCACGGCGTCCGGCGCTGCCGCCTCCTGGGCGGGTACGCTCGGCGCCCCGCTGCCCCAGGTGCAGGTGAGTGTGGTGGACGGCCGAGGCCGGCCGCTGGCGGACGGGCAGACCGGTGAGCTGTGCGCCGCCGGCCGCGCTCTTCCCTTCGACACCGTCCGCCGCCCCGGGCGCGCTCAGCCGGCCTGGGAGGAGGCGCCGCTGCTGCGTTCCGGAATCTCCGGTCGACGCCTGCCCGGCGGCGAACTCGAACTGGCCGAACCGCCGACGGCGGCCACCTGATCCGCGGTTCTCGAAACCGTCGAGCGTGCGAGGAGCCTTCGACGCCTGCCCTGCCCCGCCCAGGAAGCCCCTCACCGTCGGCCCCTCGGCGTCGGCTCCTCGGCGTCGGCCCCTCGCACGGCAGGCAGGACGGCTTCGGCGTGAGCGTCCGTGCTCGCCGGCGAAAGAGCGTGGAAGGCGTGCCGCAGCCCCTGGCAGACTGTCGCCATGGCGGACGAGGATCCCGGGACGGTGCGGCGCGAGCTCACCGAAGCCCGCGCGGAGCGCGACGCGTTGGGCCGAGAGCTCGGCGACCTGCGAGCATGGCTGTGCATCGAACTCGGCATGGACCGGGCGGAGCCGGACCGGCGCCGGTCCACCGCGCTCGGCGTCGCCACCGACGCCGAGATCGTCGGCGAAGTCCGACGCCTCCGGGACGAGCTGGCGCGATGCACTTCGACGGAGAGGGCGGACGACCGACGGTGGTCGGGAATCGATGTCCTGATCATGGACAACCGCAGGATTCACGCGATCCAGGCCATCCGCTCCGAGTTCGGCACGAGCCTGCCGCTGGCCGTGGACCTGCTCAGCGAGCGGTACACCCGACTGCGACGCAGATACCCCGACCGCTTCGGTGAGAGCACGGACACCTACTGGGACGGCTTCCGGTCCTTCTGACGGCTCCTCGGGGTCTACTCCCGCGTGAACCCATGGCTCCGCTCCACCTTCGCCACGTGCAGCGTGTAGTTCTCGTACCACTGGGCCCGCCCGCGCTCCTGCGCCGCGCGGTGCTCGGCGTCGGAACGCCACCGCGTGAGGGCGTCGCCGTCGCGGAAGTACCCGACGGTGATGCCGAGCCCGCCCGGAGTCTGCGCGTGATCCATCCCCAGATACCCCGGGACGGCCTTCACGAGCTCTTCCATGCGGGCGCTGGTCTCGCTGTATCCGCTCTGGTCCTGGGTTCGCACCGTGGTGAAGACGGCCACGTAGTAGGGGGGTTCATAGGCCTGGACGGGCACGACAGGCGCTTCCGGTTGATCACTCATGGCACCACGGTAAGGCGGGATCCGCGGGCGGTCAGCGGATTTCCCGAACGGGACACCTGACGGTTCCGGGCGCCGACCGGGCCGACGACGCGGAGCGCGCCACCGTGGACCCGGGCCGTGCCGTGCCGCGGGTGTGCGGCGGTCGACCGGTCCGGTGACCCGGTGGTGATCCGCCCGGTGAGCGTGCTCGCCGGGCTCGCCGTCAGTGCGGGGGCTGAGCGGGGAGGGAATCAGGGGGCGGAGTGCCGCGTTCGGCCCTGGCCGCGTCGGCGAGGGCCGCGGCGGCGGCTTCCGCAGCCTGCGCCGCGTCGTCGGCGGCCTGGGCCGCCATGTCGTCCGCGGGCCGCTCTCGGGTGGCCGGTGACGGGGGCAGCACCTCGCTGAAAGCGCGGGACACCCCTTGGAGTGCGGAGGTGATCTCGCTCGGGATCACCCAGAAGTTGTTGCCCGAACCCTGCGCGAGCTGGGGCAGCGTCTGGAGGTACTGGTAGGCGAGCAGCTTGGGGTCGGGGTCGTTGCGATGGACGGCCTGGAACACCTCGTCGATGGCCCGGGACTGGCCCTCGGCCTGGAGGATCGCGGCGGTACGGTTGCCCTCCGCCCGCAGGACGGCGGCCTGCTTGTCGCCTTCGGCGGTGAGAATCTGCGACTGGCGCTGCCCCTCGGCCCCGAGGATCGCGGCCCGCTTGTCCCGCTCGGCGCGCATCTGCTTCTGCATCGCGTCCTTGATGCTCTGCGGGGGGTCGATGGCCTTGATCTCCACCCGGTTGACCCTCAGCCCCCATTTCCCGGTGGCCTCGTCCAGCACGCCCCGGAGCTGGCTGTTGATGGTGTCCCGTGAGGTGAGCGTCTTCTCCAGGTCCATGGATCCCACGACGTTGCGCAGGGTGGTGACGGTGAGCTGCTCGACCGCCTGGAGGAAGTTGGCGATCTCGTAGAAGGCCGCTCGCGGATCCGTGACCTGGAAGTAGAGGACGGTGTCGATCTCGACGACCAGGTTGTCCTCGGTGATGACCGGTTGCGGCTTGAAGGAGACGACCTGTTCCCGCAGGTCGATCACCCCGTGGACGCGGTCGATGTAAGGGATGACGAAGTTGAGGCCGGGATTCAGGGTCCGGAGGTAGCGGCCGAGCCGTTCGACGTTGCGGGCGCGTGCCTGGGGCACGATGCGCACCGCCCGCACCACGGTGAAGACCGCGAACAGGGCGACGAGCAGGCCGGCAATCAAGAACGCCGAAGTTTCCATGGTTTCAGTCCCGGGGGTAGACGATCGCGGTGGCTCCATTGATCTCTATGACGTCGACGGTGCGTCCGGCAGGGATCACCAGCGTTTCGTCGTAGGCGCGGGCCGTCCATTCGTCGCCGTCGATACGGACCCTGCCGCCCAGGCCCGTCACCTCCGAGACCACGAAGGCGCCCTTGCCGATCAGGGCGTCCACGCCGAACCGTGCCGCTTGGGGCTGCAGCAGGTGACGCAACGCGATGGGGCGTACGAACAGCACCGTGGCCGCGGCGACGACGGTGAACACCACGAACTGGAAGGGAACGGGCAGCCCGACCGCCGCGGAGCCCGCCGTGACCAGCGCGGCCGCACTCAGCATCCCGAGCGCCGCGGTCAGCGTGAAGATCTCCACCACAGCCAGAACCGCTGCGATGATCAACCAGATCAGCCATGGGTCCATGACGTGCCTCTTCTGACCGGTGCGGGCATGAATGGGCGGGACTCCCACCATTGGACCGCGAGACGGGACAGCACAGGTACCCCTGCGCAGGCAATTCCCGACGATCCGCAGAAGACGATCCGCCCGTCACGCGTCCGGATCGACCGCTTCACGCCTCTTACAGGGGTTCTACCCATCCTGGGAAGATCACTCCACCCGTCCGGTGACACGTGGCGCGCCGGGGCGTGGCTTCGGGCCTCGCTTCGGACGGACGGGACGGGTCGGCACAGGGCGGCCGGTGGATCACACCGGCGGACTCTTCGGTAACGTGAGGTTATGAGCCATCCGCACCCAGAACTCAAAGCCGCCCCGCCGTTGCCCGAAGGCGGGCTGAGGGTCACCGCCTTGGGCGGCTTGGGCGAAATCGGTCGCAACATGACCGTCTTCGAACATGCCGGCAAGTTGTTGATCGTGGACTGCGGTGTGCTGTTCCCCGAGGAGAACCAGCCCGGGGTGGACGTGATCCTGCCGGACTTCACCTCGATCCGGGACCGCCTGGACGACATCGTGGGCATCGTGCTCACCCACGGCCATGAGGACCACATCGGCGGCGTGCCCTATCTGCTGCGGGAGCGGTCGGACATCCCGGTCGTCGGCTCGAAACTCACCCTCGCGTTCCTGGAGGCCAAGCTCAAGGAGCACGGCATCCGCCCCCGCACGGTGCGCGTGCGCGAGGGCGACCGGCGCCGCTTCGGCCCGTTCGACTGTGAGTTCGTCGCGGTCAACCACTCCATCCCGGACAGTCTCGCCGTCGCGATCCGCACCGGCGCGGGGATGGTGCTGCACACCGGCGACTTCAAGATGGACCAGTTCCCCCTGGACGACCGGATCACGGACCTGCGCGCCTTCGCCCGCCTCGGCGAGGAGGGCGTGGACCTGTTCCTCACCGACTCCACCAACGCCGAGGTCCCCGGCTTCACCACCTCCGAACGCGAACTGAACCCCGCGATCGAGCAGGTCATGCGCACGGCGCCGCGCCGGGTCATCGTCTCCAGTTTCGCCAGCCATGTGCACCGCATCCAGCAGGTCCTGGACGCCGCCCACCAGCACGGCCGCAAGGTGGCCTTCGTGGGCCGTTCGATGGTCCGCAACATGGGCATCGCCCGCGACCTCGGCTACCTCAAGGTCCCGTCGGGCCTGATCGTGAACGCCAAGGAGCTGGAGAAGCTGCCGGACCACCGGATCACCCTGGTGTGCACGGGCTCCCAGGGCGAGCCGATGGCCGCGCTGTCCCGGATGGCCAACCGCGACCACGCGATCCGCATCGGCAAGGGCGACACCGTCCTGCTCGCCAGCTCCCTCATCCCCGGCAACGAGAACGCCATCTACCGGGTGATCAACGGCCTGACCCGCTGGGGCGCCAACGTCGTCCACAAGGGCAACGCCAAGGTGCACGTCTCCGGTCACGCAAGCGCCGGGGAACTCGTCTACTGCTACAACATCGTCCGTCCCCGCAACGTCATGCCCGTCCACGGCGAGTTCCGGCACCTGCGGGCCAACGCCGACCTCGCCATCCGCACCGGCGTCGACCCGGACCGCGTCGTCATCGCGGAGGACGGCGTCGTCGTCGACCTCGTCGACGGCCGTGCCGCGATCACCGGCAAGGTGCCCGCCGGCAACGTCTACGTGGACGGCATGGAAGTCGGCGGCGCGACCGAGGCGTCCTTGAAGGACCGGGTCACGCTCGCTCAGGAAGGCGTCATCACGGTCGTCGCCATCGTCGACGCCGACACCGGTGCCCTCGCCGAGGCTCCCGACTTCCTGGCCCGCGGCTTCGTACACGACGACGCGACCTTCGAGCCGGTCGTTCCGGTCATCGAGAAGACGCTGGCCAACGCCGCGCAGGAAGGCGTCGGCGACGCCCACCAGCTCGAACAGCTGATCGCGCGCGCCGTCGCCAACTGGGCCTTCCGTACGCACCGGCGCAGGCCCCTGATCATCCCCGTCATCATCGACGCCTGACCGGGACCGCCGCCCCGGGCCTGTGATCCCCCGCTCCCCCGCTCCCCCGTCGGAGCGGGGCATCCCTCGCTCCGGCTCCCCCGCTGCCCTGCCGAGGCGATGATCACCACATCCGTCGGCCATGCCGTCACCACACCGGCCTCGACGCCCCGGCAGCGGCAACGCCGGCGGGCAGGGGCGGCGTCGCGGCCGACGGCCGACGGCCCCGTCAGAACATCAGAACGTCACAACCCCGAAAGGTGAACGGATGGGCCTGCGCTTCGAGGAGATCGACTGGCAGCCGACGCCCATCGGCGAGATCAGCCTGCGGCGCCGCCGCCACCCGGTCTCGGGCGAGGACGTGTACGAGGTGAAGCTCGGCGACGAGTTCCTGATGTCCAGTCTCTTCACCGCGGGCGAGATCGCGCTCACGGAGCTCGGACTGGCCGAGCTGCCGGACGCCGACGGGCCCGAACTGGACGTCGCGGTCGGCGGACTCGGGCTCGGCTACACCGCCCAGGCTGCCCTGGACGATCCCCGCGTCCGCTCGCTGACCGTCGTCGAAGCGCTCCCCGAGGTCATCGACTGGCACCGGCGGCACCTGGTCCCCCTCGGAGCCCGGCTGACCTCCGACGCCCGCTGCCGACTGACGCACGGCGACTTCTTCGCGCTGGCCGCCGACCCCGTCGGCCTGGACCCCGAGGCCCCGGGCCGTCGCTTCGACGCCATCCTGCTGGACGTCGACCATTCACCGCGCCATGTGCTCCACCCACGCCATGCGGCCCTGTACCGGCCCGCCGGGCTCCGCGCCCTCGCCGCGCACCTCCGCCCCGGCGGGGTCTTCGCCCTGTGGTCCAACGATCCGCCCGACGAGCAGTTCATGTCCGCGCTCTCGGAGGTCTTCCCCCGCACGGCGGCCCAGGTCGTCGACTTCGACAACGCACGGCAGGACGGCACCTCGACCAACACGGTCTACGTGGCCCGCACGACGCCCGGCACACCGCCCGCCGACAAGGTCCCTTCCGGATAATCCGCCACGGATCCAGTTGTCCTACCCTTGCAGGCATGACCGCCATGGCGCCCGCGCGCACCGAACCGGACCTGTCGTTCCTCCTCGACCACACCAGTCACGTCCTGCGCAGCAAGATGTCCGCCGCACTCGCCGAGATCGGCCTGACGTCGCGCATGCACTGCGTGCTCGTCCACGCCCTGGAGGAGGAGCGGACCCAGGCCCAGCTCGCCGAGATCGGCGACATGGACAAGACCACGATGGTGGTGACGGTGGACGCCCTGGAGGCCGCGGGCCTGGCCGAACGCCGCCCCTCCCGCACGGACCGGCGGGCCCGGATCATCGCGGTGACCGACGACGGCGCGCGCGTCGCCCGGCAGAGCCAGGAGATCGTCGACAGTGTGCACCGCGACGCCTTGGCCACGCTGCCCGGCGGCGACCGGGAGGCCCTTCTGCGCGCCCTGAAGCACCTGGTCGGCGACGGTCTGGCACACCCCGTCGAGGCCCCTCGCGCCGCCCGGCGGGCACGCCAGGCCAAGTGAGAGAGGCCAGGCATACGTAAGACCGGAAGAGATAGTCTGCAACGGAACTATCTGTTACGGTCTCTCCTGTCGTCCCTTCCGACCGACAGGAGACACGCCATGTCCATCCCCTTCAGCTCCGGCCGCTCACCCGCCGCCGCGCACTCGCGTCGACTCGCGCTCGCCGTCGTCGCCACCGGGATGCTGATGATCGTCCTCGACGGCTCCATCGTCACCGTGGCGATGCCGGCCGTCCAGGGCGACCTGGGGTTCACCCCCGCCGGACTGAGCTGGGTCGTGAACGCCTACCTCATCGCGTTCGGCAGCCTCCTCCTCCTGGCCGGCCGGCTCGGCGACCTGATCGGCCGCAGGCGCATGTTCCTGGCCGGCACCACCGTCTTCACCCTCGCCTCGCTGCTGGCCGGTCTGGCCACCTCGCCCGCGGAGCTGATCGCCGCCCGCTTCCTCCAGGGCATCGGCAGCGCGATGGCCTCCGCCGTCAGCCTGGGCATCCTCGTGACGCTGTTCACCGAACCCGGGGAGCGCGCCAGGGCCATCGCCGTCTTCAGTTTCACCGGCGCGGCCGGCGCATCCATCGGCCAGGTCGCGGGCGGCCTTCTCACCGACGCGCTCGACTGGCACTGGATCTTCTTCATCAACCTGCCGATCGGCGTCGCCGTCCTCTCGACCGCCGTACGCGTACTGCCCCGCGACGCAGGCCTGGGCCTCAAGGCGGGCGCCGACGCGCTGGGCGCCGCCCTGGTCACGGCCGGCCTGATGCTCGGCATCTACGCCGTCGTCAAGGTCGAGGAACACGGCTGGACGTCGGTGCGCACCCTGGGCTTCGGCGCCCTCGCCGCCGTGCTGCTCACCGCGTTCCTCGTCCGTCAGGCCACCGCGAAGAACCCCCTGATGCCTCTGCGGATCTTCCGCTCGCGCAGCGTCGTGGCCGCCAACCTGGTCCAGATCCTGATGGTCGCCGCGCTCTTCTCCTTCCAGATCCTCGTCGCCCTGTACCTCCAGCAGGTCCTCCGATACGGCGCCGCCGAGACCGGCCTCGCGATGCTCCCGGCGGCCGCCGTCATCGGCGCCGTCTCGCTGGGGGTGTCCGCCCGGCTGGGCGCCCGGTTCGGCGAGCGCAACGTCCTGCTGGCGGGCATCGTCGCCCTCGTCGGCGTCCTCGCCCTCCTCAGCCGCCTCCCCGTGCAGGCCGGCTACGCCGTCGACCTCCTGCCCGCCATGCTGCTCGCCGCGGGCTTCGGACTCGCACTGCCGGCGTTGACCGCACTGGCCATGTCCGACGCCGACGAGGAGGACGCCGGTCTGGCGTCCGGCCTCTTCAACACCACCCAGCAGATCGGCATGGCCCTCGGCGTCGCGGTCCTGTCGACCCTGGCCGCCTCCCGCACCCGGAGCCTCGCGGCGAGCGGACGCACCACGGCCGAGGCGCTGACCGGCGGGTACCGGCTCGCCTTCGCGGTGGGAGCGGGGCTCCTGGTCATCGCCTTCGCCCTCGCGTTCACGATGCTGCGCCGCCCCGGGCGCCGGGCCGCCGTGGAGCCGGTCGCCGGCCCGTCGGCGCCCGCGCAGGCAGCACGCGTCTGACCGCTCACCCCCTCTCCGCACTCCCATCCATCGAAAGGCCGATCCCATGAGCGACCACGCCGCCGACGAGGCCACCACCGGCGTCACCGACGCGAACAGCGGCACCACCGAGAACGACGGGCCCGCCCCCTACGCCCTCTCCGGCGAGGAACTCTCCCGTCTGCTGACGCAGCAGCGGTTCGGAGTGCTCGCGAGCGTCAGGAGCACCGGCCACCCACACCTGTCGACCGTCCTCTACGACTGGGACGCCGAAGAGGGCGTGCTGCGCGTCTCCTCGACCGCCGACCGGCTCAAGGTCCGCCAGTTGCGGCGCGACCCGCACACGTCACTGCACGTGAGCGGGCCGGACGTGTGGTCGTTCGCCGTGGCGGAGGGCGAGGCCCGGATAGTCGACCCCGCCGACGACGCGGCCCCCGGCGAGCAGCCGCTCCCCGACCGGCGCGTGACCATCGTGATCCGGGTGTCCCGCCTGTACGGAACCGCCCTCCACATCCCCGCCAGGACCTGACCGCCGGCGGTGCCCGACGACCGGGGCGGGCCCTGGGCAGCCCCTCTGGACAGATGATCTGCGCACAGATAATCTGTGGACACATCATCTTGCGAGGAGGCACCCATGTGGGAGTACGAGCACGGCGTCGAGACCAGCGCCGCCCCTGAGGCGATCTGGCGGCTCTGGGCCGACGTCGACAACTGGAGCGCCTGGAACGCCGAGATCGAGAAGATCGAGATCAGCGGCCCGTTCGCGGCGGGGGCCCGGATCACGATGACACCGCCCGGGGACGACCCGATCGTGCTGCGTATCGCCGAAGCCCGGCAGGACGAGCTGTTCGTCGACGAAGCCCACTTCGGCGACCTGCTGTTCCGCACCGTGCATCGCATCGAGCCGGTCGACCGCGACCGGATCCGCGTGGTGTACCGGATGGAGATCACCGGCCCCGGGGCCGACGAGGCCGGCGCCCACATCGGGCCGGGGATCACCGCCGACTGGCCCGACACCATGGCCTCGCTGGTCGAACTGGCGCTGCGCTGATGCCTCTGCGCCCCGAGGACAGCCCAGGACTGCTGCTCTGGCACGCCACACTGCGCTGGCAGCGCGACATCGCCGCCGCCCTGGCCCCCCTCGAGCTCACCCACGTCCAGTTCGTGCTGCTCGCCTGCACCTGGTGGCTCAACTCCCAGGGCGAGCAGCCCAACCAGCTCGCCCTGGCCCGGCAGGCGGGCACCGACGTCAAGATGACGTCCCAGGTCCTGCGCACCCTGGAACGCAAGGGGCTCGTCGAGCGCGAGACCGACCCGGGCGACACCCGCGCCAAGCGCCTGCGCGTCACCGACACCGGGGCCGAACTGGCCCCTCGCGCGATCGCCGCCGTCGAGCTCGCCGACGCACGGTTCTTCGAGCCGGTGCCCGTCGACGAGGCGGTGTCCCTGCTCCGCCGCCTGGCCCGCCCTCGGCCTTGAGGCGCGGGCGCCGGCAGCCACAGGACGCCGGACCCGAGCCGGGCCTCCGCAGGCGGCGTCCATGCCGACCCGCCGCCGGCAGCCGGCCCGGCCCGGCCCCTGATCGGGCCGGCCGTCGGCGCAGCGGCGGCGCTCCCGGTGCGTCTCAGCCCCTGCGCGCAGCGGTCATTCGTTCTCCGTCACGATGCGGTGCGCCTCGTGACGCACGTCGGCGCTCGCGTGCCCGCGCAACAGGCTCAGCAGCGACCGCCATCGCTCGGGCCAGCCGAGCACAGCGCCGACCCCCCTCACGAGGCCGGCCGCCAGCAGGCCCGTGGCGGTGCCTCCGTCGCGGGCGAACCGGTCGGCCGCGGTCAGCAGGACGCCCGTGCGCTCCGGCAGGGCGCGGGACGCCGAGGACGTCCACAACCGGTTGGCCGTGTTCACGGCGACGGTCACCCCGGCGCCCTCAAGGGCGTCCGCGAGGACCTGCAGCCGTTCCAGCACAGCGCTCGGCTCCCTGGCACGGTCGACCGACTGGACCAGCAGGAGGGCCCGCTCATGCACCAGCAGGGGTTCCGGCGCCAGCTGTTCGGCGAGCGCTTCGAGCAACTCGGCCTGCACGCCCTCGACATGGCTGAAGGAGGTCAGGGTCCGCAGCCGCTGCAGCGCCGGCAGGTCCCGGCCTTCCTGCGCCTGACAGCCGCCCTGTGGCGTGCGCATCGCCGCCAGCAACCCGGCCACTGCCCCGTGGTAGACGCTTCCCGGCGCAGCGCCGCCCACCGGGTGCGGCAGCCCGGAGACCGCCAGATCGCGCAGCACCCATGCGGCGGTATGCCAGTGCGCACGCTCGCCGAGGTCGCAGACGGTACGGGAGATGCGCACGGCCAGTTCGGACGAGGTGCGGCACCACACCCCCATGGCGCGCAGCAGGACGTAGTCGCCCCCGAAGCCCTCTGTGAGGCCCAAGGCGGCGTCGTACACCGCGACGATCATCGCTGCGTAGGCGGGACGGTGCCTCTCGGCCAGCTCCCACGGAGTGACGGCCACGAGAGCTTCGTGCACGGGGTGGGAATCGCCGCGCGCGACGTCGTCGAGCAGGCGCCAGGCCTCCGGCTCGCCCAGCAGCGGCGGCAGTGCGCGCACTACGGCCGCGCGCACGTCCGGGTGGCGGTCGGGAGCGTGGAAGGCGTTCGCCAGCAGGGACACCGCGCGCCGAGGCGGCAGGAACCTCGCGGCGAGCCGTACGGCCTCCTTGCGGGACGTCACCTTCACGGGCCGCTCTCCGGTGAGCAACGCGTCGAGTGCCAGGGCGAGTTCGGACGGGGCGGTGAAGCGGGCGGCGCGGGAGGCCGCGTACACGGCGACCCTGGCACGGTCACCGTCCGCCTGCTCCAGCAGCGCCGGCAGGATGGCGTGGGGCCGGTCGGTCCAGGGCAGCGCGCCGAGCGCCGCCTCGGCGACGACCACCTCCTGGTCGTCCTTGTGCGCGAGCGCCAGAGCCCGTCCGAACTCGGGGACCGGAGCCGCGTCCCGGACGAGGGCGGCTCGTTCGTCGAGCGGAAGCGAGGCGTCCGCGACCGCCTCCTGGACCAGCCCGACCGCCGCCCTCTGCTGGCGCGGCAGCCAGCGGTCGCTGTCGCCGAGGTCCGGCAGCGGGCGCCGGGCCCCGTTCACGAGGAAACGGCCGTACGGCGGCGTCGCGTCGAGCAGGGTGTCCAGCAGGTCCGTGCGCCGTCGGGTGAGCGCCCGCCGCACGGACGGCAGGACGACCGACGACGGTTCGAGCGCGATGATCCTGGCGACCCGTTCGTCGCGGGTCGCCGGTGCGGCCAGCCACAGAGGCGCCGCCGCCCGGAACGTCGCGTCGTCACCGCGTTCCAGGGCCGTTGCCAGCCTCTCCTGCACCTCGGGCATCCGCCGGGCGCGTGGTCCCAGTGCGGTGGCCAGACCCAGCAGGAGCCGGTGGTCGGCCCGCCCTGCCCCGGCGTCGAGCCAGGGGCGCAGGGCCTCGAACACCTCGTGTTCCTGGCCCCGCCGCAGGACACGGTGCAGCGGACCCAAGTCGGGCACGCCGACGCGGCCCGTGATGCGCTCCAGGGCGCCCAGCGCCCAGTCCCGCAGGTCCGGTGCCGCAGCCGGAGCGTGCTCGACGAGCACGCGTACGGCGAGGGTGCGCAGCGCCGCGAGGGCGCCGGTCGACGTGTCCCGCGCCTCCAGCGCGCCGACGGCGATCGCGTCCAGCAGCGGGACGTCGTCGGAGTGGAAGAGCCCCGGGTGGGTCTCGGCGAGTGCGCGGAGCGCCTCGGCGCGCACCGGGTCCCGCTCGTTGCGCAGACGCCGGGCCGCCGTGGTCAGCAGCTCGGTGATCGCCACCCGGCCGCCGTCCCGGGCGGCGCAGGCCACGAACATCGGCCAGGCGGTGGCCCGGTCGTCGGCGTCGGACCGCCCGATCCCGGCGAGCAGCGCGGCACGGGCCTCGTCGACCGGACCGTGGGCCAGGACGTCCAGGTCCTCGAACCAGTAGTCGGTGCCGTCGAACTCGGCCGCCGCCCGCCGGACTTCCGCCCAGCGGCGCTCACGCGGCAGCAGCCCGAGGACGCTCAGCGCCGGGTCCCGGCCGGTCGCCCTGTCGGCGACCGCGTCGACGAGCGCTGCTCGCCGGCCGGGCGCGATCGCCTTCACCAGCGCGGTGAAGTGCCCGCCGTGGACGAGCCAGTGACGGCCGAGCGCCACCAGTGACGAGGGCGAGGCCGCCCGCACGAGCCTGTGCAGCACCCCGGGCGGCGGCATCGGCTCGTGGCGTTGTTCCCGACGATCGGCAGAGGTGATCCAGCGGATCACGCGATCGGCGTCGGCTGTCACCAGGGGGCCCAGTCCCCGGTACAGCGCGGGCGGCAGGCTGCCGGGGCCCTGCAGCTCCAGCAGGGTCATCACCCGCTTGGGGCGCAGCGGCGCGAGCGCCGCGACCATGGTGGCGTGCCGGCGCCACCACTCGTCCCGCTGCTCTCCGCCGGCCCGGTCCGCCAGGGTCCGCTGTGCGTGATCCAGTACCGGGTCGGGATGCCGGCACGCCAGTCGTGTCCAGTCGTCGACGGCATGGGCCAGCACCGGCAACTCCCGTGCCACGTAGGGGGCGGAGCAGGCCGGAAGCAGTCGTGCGGCCTCGGCGTCGCCCCACTGCTCGCGCATGCGCGCCACCAGTCGCTCGGCCAGTGCGCGACGGTCACCGTGGGCGATCAGACGGGCCAGCCGACTGCGCAGCACGGCCGGCGCGTCGGCGTACGCCTCCTCAACCGCCTCGTCCGGTACGGACAGGTCCCGAGCGCCGCGCCGCGCGTACCCCGCGACGATCGGGTCGGGATCGGCCAGCCGGTCGGCGAGGAACCTCGCGTCCCGTCCGGCCAGGGCAGCCAACGCCGCCACCCGCCGCTCGTAGGGCCCACGCCCGTCCAGCTCGGACAGCAGTGGGGCGAGTGTCCCGTCGTCCGCGAGCCGGCGTGCGGTCCGTGCCGTCAGGGTCAGGCGTGCGGGGAACGGCAGCGGTTCGAGGGCGGACAGCAGTTGCTCCGCAATGTTCGGCATCCGCCGATTGTGCACGGCAGGATCAGCACATGCGATCGAATAGAGGTCCTGGCGCCGCCGCGCCCACTTGCGCACGCTCCGCACGCAGTTCAACGTCACCTGACGACTGACGATCGACACCTGGCACCTTGCACCTCGCACCTGGCACCTGACGAAGGCGAAGAAGATGACCGCGCAGACCCCTCCCGTCGACCACGAGCTCATCCGGGCCGCAGCGCAGGTCGCCCGCACTCGCTGTCGGGGCGACAACCACACCGTGGCAGCCGCGGCCCGCGCTCGGGACGGCCGGATCATCACCGCGGTGAACGCGTACCACTTCACCGGAGGCCCCTGCGCCGAACTCGTCCTCATCGGCACGGCGGCCGGCCAGGGCGCCTACGAGCTGGACACGATCGTCGCCGTGGGCGACCGCGAGCGCGGAGTGATCCCGCCGTGCGGCCGGTGCCGACAGGTCCTCCTCGACTACTTCCCCGCCCTCAAGGTCATCGTCGGCGATGACGACCGCGTCCGCACCGTCCTCATCACCGATCTGCTGCCCGAAACCTACGTCTGGGCCGACCACCAGCTCGACGCGGAGTGAACCCGCGACCCCGTGACCGGCCGTCGACCGGGGTGGGCCGTTCACCCCCGTCAAGGAACGAGGCTCGGTCGGCTTCAGCTCCGCTGACCGGGCTGAGGCAGCGGTGGCGAACCGACGTCATGATGCTGACGCTCGCCGGCAGGTCACCTCGACACGAACTCCGGAGCCTTGCGGCGACATCGAACCGACCCCGGACCGGGGCGAAGGAGATCGGTGATGCGACAGGGACGCGTACCGAGGTGGCCGCCGCACCGTCGGCGCCGTCCGAGCAGGACCGGGAGACGCTGCCGGTGTCGCCACCCGATCACCGACCACGACCTGCCCACCTGAGGGTCACCCGCTCACCTGCGGACGAGCGCGCGGGTGTCAGGGGCTGATGCGCCGTACGTGCAGGTGGCCGGCCTGGGGGAAGGAGGGCGGTGCGGCAGGCAGCATGCGGTGAAAGTCGTACCGGCTCTTCTGCGCGACCCGGCACGACGCCCGGTTGTCCACCTGGTGCAGGAGCTCGAGACGTTCCAGGCCGCCTGCTGCGAAGGTGTCGAAGGCCCAGCCGGTGAGCGCCTCCACGGCACGCGAGGCCACTCCTTTCCCACGGGCGTGCGCGGCGGTCCAGTAGCCCACCTCGGCGGCCGGTTCCCCGGCCGCGACGCCCTTGAGGACCACGCCTGCGAGCAACTGCCCGCAAAGGCCGCCGGGTTGCGCCTCGAGGACGGCGAAGCTGAACCGGTCCCCCGCCGTCCAGCTCTGTTGCTGGGACCGCACCCATTGCGTCCCCTCTGCTTCGTTCTCCGCGGTATGGCTCGTCCAGCGGCGCAGTCCAGCGTCCCGGAACGCCTCGACCAGCGGCGCTGCGTCCTCCAGGCTCCAGGGGCGAAGAGCGAGAGCGGGAGTCGTCGGCGTCGCGGCGACCTGGAGGACGGCAGGGGTGATCATCAGCCGATCGTATGCGACCGGGTGCTCACCGGAGGTCGGACCTGTTCCGCCGTTGTGGACTCGGGGCGGATTGCTCATCGCGGTGTCCGTGCACGCAGCGCCTCGACGCACCGGTCGAGACCGCCCACGCCCGGACCTGGTCCGCCCCTGGGTCGTCGGGCAGCATGTGCCCGCTCTCCCGCCTCCCCTTACCGGAAACGCAAGACCGCGCCCGGGGCGAGCCGAACGATCCGTGCTCCCGTCATGACCGGCCGTCGACGGGGCCCGAGTGAGCCCGTCGGCCTCACGCGCCTCGTTCACACCGTCACCCCCTCTTCGCCGCCCTTCACCCCTCTATCGCAAACAAGACATACGGGCCTAAGATGCTCGGAACCTCTGCCGGAGTCGCGGCGCTGTGGCGCGCCGTGACCATCGCTCGTCCTGCCCTCGGGCGGCCTTGAGAGGTGCACCATGACCGGTTCATGTTGCGAATACCCGGAATCGTCCGACTGGCGTGATCGCGCCGCATGCGTCGGAGAGGATCCCGAGATCTTCTTCCCCCTCTCGGACATCGCGGCCCCTGGCACGGAGGCGTCCCTGGCCCGGGCGGTCTGCCGCCGCTGCGCCGTGCTCGTCGCATGCCGCGACTGGGCCCTCGAGCACGGCGAGGACGACGGGATCTGGGGCGCCACCACGGCTGCTCAGCGTCGCGCCATCCGAAGAGCGGCCGTGGAGCCGGCCCCTCCGACCGCCGGCCTGCGGGAGTGAACCGACCGGCCGCCGGAGCGGCCGGACCGGCGTCGCCGTTCGGTCAGGCGTAGGTCTCGAACTCCGCCACCTTCGGGGTGGCGCTGGAGCCCGTGATCTCGAAGGTGACCTTCTTCAAGGAGGTGGAGGCGAAGGAGATCGCGCTCGCTCCGCTGCCCGAGGCCAGCACCGCCCCGGTGTCGCCGTCGAGGACCCGCCACGAACCGATGTTGCCGGTGGCTCCGGCGGCCTCCCGAAGGGTGACCTTGGAGATGGCGGTCGCGGAGCCCCACTTGATCGAGATGGATCCGGTCGAGCCTGCCGGCGACCAGTAGGTGCCCGCGTCGCCGTCGCGGACGTTGCCGTAGCTGGTGCCGGACGCCTTGCCGGAGCCGTCGGCGGAGGCCGCGGCAGCCAGGCTCAGGTTGACGCCGGCGGGCGTCGACGTCGCGGTGGGCCTCGGCGTGCCGGTCGGTGCGGGGTTGGCGGTGGCGGTCGCGGTGGGCGTCGTCGCGACGCAGTTGCCGTCCGACACCTTGAGGCCGGTACCGGCGCCCGCAGTGGCGGTCACGATCGACGGCACGCAGGACGCGGCGTCGAGGTTGTAGGAGTACGGGATGCTCACGGTCGTGTTGGACGTCGGGTTCGGCCCTGCGGGGTTGTTGTCCTCGCCCGGCTGCGTCCAGGTCACGTTGTCGAAGACGTTCCCGCTGACCTGCCAGTATCCCGGCAGGTCGGTGTAGAAGGTGCCGAGGACGTCCTTGGAGTTCTTGAAGTAGTTGTTGTCGACCTTGGCCTTGCCGCCGGCCCGTGGGTTGATGCCCGATTCGTTCAGGCTGACGTAGTAGTTGTTGTAGATGTGCGCGGTCGCACCACGCAGCAGGGGCGTACGGGAGTCGATGTTCTCGTACCGGTTGTGATGGAAGGTGACCGGGCCGTTCCCGAGGTCGCTGTCGCTGGAGCCGACGAGGCCGCCGCGGCCGGAGTTGCGCAGGACGCTGTAGGACAGGGTCACGTACCGGGTGCCGGCCTTCATGTCGAACAGGGCGTCGTAGCCCGCCGATTCCCCTCCGGAGGCGGTCAGCGTGGCGTGGTCGACCCAGACGTTGTGCACGTCGCTCTCCATGCCGATGGCGTCGCCGCCGTTGGAGGTGGGCGAGCCGGACTTCTTCACGTTCTGGACGGTCACGTTCTGCACGATGATGTTGCTCGACTGGCGGAGGTGGATGCCGATCTGGTCGAACACGGCCCCGGCGCCGACGCCTACGAGGGTGACGTTGCTGACGCCCTTCAACTCGATCACGCCGGCGGCGGTGTTGCAGCTGCCGCCCGACACCTTCGCCGTGTTGCCCACGGTGACGGTCCCCTCGACCTGGATGACGATCGGGGTGCTGCTGCTGGCCCGGCTGCACAGAGCCTGGTGGATCTGGGTGCCGGTGGCGGCCCTGACCGTCGTCCCCCCGGCGCCGCCGGTGGTGCCGCCGTTCTGGGTGGCGAACCCGGTCGCGCCGGCTGATGCCGCCGACGCGGTCGGCATCGACAGGACCACGCCTGTCGCCGCCGCCAGGGCCAGCGTGCCGAGTGCCGCGGAGAGTCGCAGAGCGACTGGCTTCCTCATTCTCGCCTCGTCTTTCGTCATCGTGGACCGGGGGGGCGCCGCACACCTCCGTGCCGGGCGCCGCGGGGGCCGTCAAGGGCACATCGATATGCCATGTCCATGACATGACAGGGCATACGATGCTGTTCAGGCGGCTGATCACCCTCGCAGGCCGAGTGCGGGATTCATGCCCGCTCCCCACGCCGGAAGGTGCGGTGATTGCGGTGAGGTGTTGCGGTTCAGGCGGGTTGGTGCGACTGCATGTGCGGAGGTGCGGTGTCGCTGCGGTACGGGCCGGCGCTGCCGCGGGCGCGGCGATGAGGGCGCCGCGCGGGCGACGCCTTCGGGTCGCGGGTCGGCGTGAGCATGCCGCGGCGACGCGGGCGAGACGCCGCCGCGGACGGGGCGACCGAGGAAGGGAGCTTGCGGGAACTCCCTGACCGGCCGTGGTGCACGAGCCCGTCGCCGCGGCCACGGCGCGAGCGATGCATCCGCGCCCCGGAGCAGTCCGGAGGGGAGTCCGGAGCGCAGTCGAAGCGCAGCCCGAGCCCGGAGTGCACCTGAGTTCCGGCGCGGCGGTGTCTCGGTGCGGTCAGCCCGGGTCAACCCCGCGCCGGATCGGTTGCGGCGCGCGGGCCTGCCCCCCGGCTGATACCGCGGGCCGCTCGCCCGGCACGGTCAGTGACTTCGGGAAAGCGCTTTCTCTTCGCGAGAATAGGCCCGTTGCTCACGAGTGACAAGTATGTGAACGCCGATCGGCAACAGAAAACCCGCCATCGCCCGCGATGCCGTCCCCCATCCCCGCCACTCCCTCGGAATCACGGGGCTGGAAAGGGATCTCCGGCAGATCTCCGGCAGATCACGCCCTCCTGCGACCCTCGCACGCGTTCACATCCGTGACCGACGTCTGTCGATCCGGCGCGGGGCGGGATTCACGGCACGGTCTGTGCATGCCTGGCCTTCAGCGTCGTCCCGGGCAGAGCACGGGCCCCGCACGGCGTGCGGGGCCCCCAGAGACCGGACGGTCGTCGGCGGTCCGCGTGCCCGTGCCGGAAATGGCGTACAGGCGCCGCCCGGCTTCCCGGGCGGCGCCTGGTCTCACTCGTCGGGCTACTCGACCTTGGCCCAGTCGAGCGTGCGCTCCACCGCCTTCTTCCAGCCCGCGTACCCTTCCGCCCGCTGGTCCTCGGACCACCGGGGCTCCCAGCGCTTGGACTCCTGCCAGTGGGTGCGCAGCTCGTCGGTGTCGCGCCAGAACCCGGTGGCCAGGCCCGCCGCGTAGGCCGCGCCGAGCGCGGTGGTCTCGGCGACGACCGGACGGCTGACCGGCACTCCGAGGACGTCGGCCTGGATCTGCATGCACAGGTCGTTGGCCGTGACCCCGCCGTCCACCTTCAGCACGTCCAGATGGACTCCGGAATCCTGCTCCATGGCCTCGACGACGTCGCGGCTCTGGTAGCAGATGGATTCCAGCGTCGCCCGGGCCAGGTGGCCGTTGTCGTTGTATCGGGCCAGACCGACGATCGCTCCGCGTGCGTCGGAGCGCCAGTACGGAGCGAACAGACCGGAGAAGGCGGGAACGAAGTACATGCCTCCGTTGTCCTCGACGGAGCGCGCCAGCGCCTCGCTCTCCGCCGCATCCTTGATGATCTTCATCTGGTCGCGCAGCCACTGAACCGCCGACCCGGTGACGGCAATGGAGCCCTCCAGGGCGTAGATCGCCGGGCTGTCGCCGAACTGGTACGCCACGGTCGTGAGCAGACCGTGCTGCGAACGGACCAGCTCGGTACCGGTGTTGAGGACCAGGAAGTTGCCCGTGCCGTAGGTGTTCTTGGCTTCGCCCGGCGCGTAACAGACCTGCCCCACGGTCGCCGCCTGCTGGTCGCCGAGCACCCCGGCGATGGGGATGGCGGCGCGAAGCGGCCGGGAGGTGCGGGTCACGCCGTACGCCTCGCGGTGGGAGGACGGGTTGATGGTGGGCAGCATCTGGCGGGGGATGCCGAAGAAGCCCAGCAGCTCGTCGTCCCAGTCGAGGGTCTCCAGGTCCATCAGCATGGTGCGGCTGGCGTTGGTCACGTCGGTGGCGTGGACACCGCCGTCGGGGCCGCCGGTGAGGTTCCACAGGACCCAGGCGTCGGTGTTGCCGAAGAGGGCGTGGCCCGCTTCCGCCGCCTCACGGACGCCGTCGACGTTCTCCAGGATCCACTGGATCTTGCCGCCGGAGAAGTAGGTCGCCGGCGGCAGCCCCGCCTTGCGGCGAATGACGTCGCCCTTGCCGGAGCGTTCCAGGGCGGCCGCGATGGAGTCGGTGCGGGTGTCCTGCCAGACGATGGCGTTGTAGTAGGGACGTCCGTTGCGCGGGTCCCACACCACGGTGGTCTCGCGCTGGTTGGTGATGCCGATCGCGGCCAGGTCCTCGGGTGAGAGGTTGCCGTGCCGCAGAGCGTTCTGCATCACCGAGTTGGTGCGCTCCCAGATCTCCACCGGGTCGTGCTCGACCCACCCCGAGCGCGGAAGGATCTGGGCGTGCTCCAGCTGGTGCTTCGCCACCTCGTTGCCGGAGTGGTCGAAGATCATGAAACGGGTGCTGGTGGTGCCTTGGTCCACCGCGCCCACGAAGTCAGCCATGGGTTGCCGCCTCTGCTGTGGGGGTCATTCCTCGGGGGCCGGAACACGGCCGGGAGGCTCCGGCTCCGCCGTGGGCAGGAACCGGCCGATGAAGGCCTTGTAGAGCCCGGCGCCGAGCAGGCCGCCGATCAGGGGGCCGACGATCGGCACCCAGAAGTAGAGGTTCCCGTACTGATCTCGCCATGCTGTGCCGTAGCCCGTGAAGAAGCTGGCCAGCCGCGGTCCGAAGTCACGTGCCGGGTTGATCGCGTACCCCGCGTTGGTGCCCCACGCCATGCCGATGGCCACGACGATCAGACCGACGATGAACGGGGCCAGGTTGGCGCCCGGCGGAGTGTTCAGCAGGTCCGTGACGGCCAGGATCAGCAGCAGCAGGATGGCGGTGCCGATGATCTGGTCGCGGAACGCGCCCCACTCGTGGACCGGCAGGTTGGGATTGCCGTTCGCGGGGAGCGTGGAGAACACTCCCTGCGTCTTGATGGTGTGTCCGGGGTCGGCCTTCGCCAGTGCCTCGGTGTAGTTCCACCGCACGATGAGGGCCGCCACAAAGGCGCCGACGGTCTGTGCCACCGCGTAGGGCGCGACCTTGCGCCACGGGAAGCCCTTGAACGTGGCCAGGGCGACCGTCACCGCGGGATTGAGATGGGCGCCGCTCAGTCGCGCCGCGACGTAGACGCCCAGGGTGACGCCGAGGCCCCAGGCCCAGGCGATGCTGTCGTGGTTGCCGAGTCCTCCCGGCGGCGTCGTGAGCGCTCCACCGGCGACCACCTGGGCCACCACGCCACAGCCGAAGAGGATGAGAATCATGGTGCCCACGAACTCGGCCGCCAGTTCGCCGGCCAGTCCGTGCATTTTCAATCGCTCAGCCATGGAAGCCCGCTTCCCGCCGGCTCGGCGCCGGCACGTCGACTGCTCGAGCTCTCCCGCACAACAGCATAGGGCGATCATGGACTAAACGCACAAAACGATCGGGACCGGAATCGCGGACCGGGCTGCCGCGCCCCGCCCGCCCCCGCGCTGCCGCGTCGCGACACGGCCATGTCCCGGGCTCCCCCGGCGTCCCGGGCGTCCCGGCTCTGGGTGTCCCGCGCATCGCGGCTCTGGGTGTCCCCGGCGTCCCGGACATCCCGGGTGTCCCGGACATGCAGGGGCTCTGGCCGAGTGCTGCAATGGCTGAAGAGCACCGTCCCTCGGACCCGAGCGCGGGCGACCGACACCGCAGCGGGACACGGCC
Organism: Streptomyces sp. SAS_272; assembly: GCF_052543235.1. Taxonomy (NCBI): domain Bacteria; kingdom Bacillati; phylum Actinomycetota; class Actinomycetes; order Kitasatosporales; family Streptomycetaceae; genus Streptomyces; species Streptomyces sp. SAS_272. The sequence goes on from NZ_JBMNDR010000011.1 coordinate 47,790, forward strand.
GGGGCCGGATCCACCGCTGAGGAGTGGCCATGCAACAGGACGTCGCGGACATGGGGCCCGTCGACTATCTGATCGTCGAGTTCCCCGGAAGCCGCATGACGGGCGAGGGCATGCCCCTGCTCGTCGAGCTGGTCGAGGACGGCATCATCCGGGTCCTCGACCTCGTCTTCATCCAGAAGGACGCCGACGGATCGGTCGCCGCACTGGAATTCAGGGAGCTCGGCGACAGGGCCGAACTGACGGTGTTCGAGGGAGCTTCCTCCGGCCTGCTCGACCAGGGCGACCTGGACGAGGCCGGCGCCGCTCTGGAGCCCGGGAACTCCGCGGCCGTCATCGTGTACGAGAACCTCTGGGCCGCTCCGCTGGCGCGTGCCCTACGGCGCGGCGGCGCCGAGATGGTGGCCGGGGGACGCATCCCCGTGGACGCCCTGCTGGCGTCGCTGGACGCCACCGATCCGGTGCGTCCTCCCGGCGGAGCAGTGACCGCCCGCTGACACCGCCCGCGCCCACGCGGCGCGTCCTCACGACGTTGCACGGAGCAGGGGAGATGAATGACATGCCAGGACTTCTTCGCGGTGTGGCCCGCACCGCCGTGGTCGCGGGCACGGCCACGGCCGTGTCCAACCGGGTCTCGAGGCGCCAGGCGGGCCGGTGGGCCGAGCAGGAGAGCGCCCGCCAGGACGTCGAGCAGCAGGCCGCCGCCCCCGCTCCCGCCGCGCAGTCGCATGCCGACGACATGACCGCCAAGATCGACCAGCTCAGGCAGCTCGCCGACCTGAAGGCTCAAGGGGTCCTCACCGAGGAGGAGTTCGCGGCACAGAAGCGTCAGCTCCTCGTCTGACCGCGACGAAAAGCCCGTGCACACCCAACGCGCAACGCGAGGTGTGAGTGGTCGCCCCACCGGCAGCAGCGCCGCCGTGGGCACCCGCCGACGGCGGCGTTCGGTTCCCGGCCCAGCCGTTCCCACGAGCCGGAACGCCTGCCGTGGGACGCATCGACCCCCGTGGCGAAGGGGCTGCAGGCGGGCCGGCGACCGTGGCGAAGGGGCTGCAGGCGGGTCGGCGACCGCCCTCCTGACACGACTGGGCCGACCGAGCCCGGGCACCCGCGTTCCGGTGGGCGAACCTCGTCCCCCGGTCGGCCCAAGACCGCTCCCCATGACGCGCCCTCGCGCGACCCCGGTGCTTGGGTGAATGTCTGACCCCGGGGCCGTGCGGCGAGCCCCCGAGGGACCCCGGCCGCGCAGTGGATGGAGACAGTCATCGTGAGTCCGACCGAGAGTGCGCCCCGTGACGTGATCCCCGCCCACCTGCTCAAAGGCCAGAAGGCCCTGGTCACCGGAGCGAACTCCGGGATCGGCCTGGCGACCGCGGTAGCGCTGGGCCGGGCCGGGGCCGACGTGGTCGTGAACTACGTGGCCGGCCAGGAAGAGGCCGACAAGGTGGTGGAGGAGATCACGTCGTTCGGGGTGCGAGCGGCGGCCTACCGCGCGGACGTCTCCGACGAGGGCCAGGTCGTCGCGATGACGAACCGGATGGTCGAGGAGTTCGGCACGATCGACATCCTGGTGGCCAACGCCGGGATGCAGCGGGACGCCCCGTTCACCGAGATGACGCTCGCCCAATGGCAGAAGGTCCTCGAGGTCAACCTGACCGGGCAGTTCCTGTGCGCGCGGGAGGCGACGAAGGAGTTCCTGCGCCGCGGTGTCGTCCCCGAGGTGTCGCGTGCCGCCGGCAAGATCATCTGCATGAGCTCCGTGCACCAGGTCATCCCGTGGGCCGGGCACGTCAACTACGCCGCGTCCAAAGGCGGTGTGCAGATGATGATGGAGACCCTCGCCCAGGAACTCGCGCCGAAGAAGATCCGGGTGAACGCCGTCGCCCCGGGAGCCGTCAAGACGCCCATCAACCGCAGCGCCTGGGACACCCCCGAGGCCCGCGAGGACTTGTTGCGGCTGATCCCCTACGACCGCGTAGGCGACCCCGAGGACATCGCCCACGCCGTCGTGGGCCTCGCCTCCGACCTCATGGACTACGTGGTGGGCACCACGCTCTTCGTGGACGGCGGGATGACCCTCTTCCCCGGCTTCGCCACCGGCGGCTGACCCCCGGCTGACACCACCCACGCGCGCGCGACGCCTCCGAACGGAATCTGATGCACAGCACGCTGCAGGCACTGGCGGACGCCCCCGCGCAGCTGCTCCCGGCCAGGTCTCTGATGGCCTTCACCCTCGCCTCCCACATCATCCTCGTCCCGCTGGGCGTGGCGCTGCCGCTGATCACGCTCATCCTGCACGGTTACGGCCTGCGCCGGGAGGACCGGACGGCGCTGCTGCTCGCCCGCCGGTGGTCCGCGGTGATGGCGGTCCAGTTCGCGATCGGGGTGATCACCGGCACCGTGCTCTCCTTCGAGTTCGGTCTGCTGTGGCCGGGCCTGATGGGCAGGTGGGGCGACGTCTTCGGGATCGGGTTCGGCGTCGAGGCCTGGGCCTTCTTCCTGGAGGCCGTCCTGATCGCGATCTACCTCTACGGCTGGCGGCGGCTTCCCGCCCGGACCCACTTCCTGCTCGCCCTGCCCCTGCCGGCAACGGCTCTGCTGGGCGCCTTCGGCATCCTGGCCGCCAACTCCTGGATGAACACGCCGCGCGGCTTCCGCCTCGACTCCTTCGGGAACCCGGTCGACGTGGAGATCTGGAAGGCGGTCTTCACCCCCATGTTCGGCCCCCAGTACTGGCATTTCGTGGTGGCGATGCTCGTGACGGCGGGCTACGTGGTGGCAGGCGTCTACGCCGCCGGATGGCTCCGCGGCCGCCGGGACCGGTACCACCGGCTCGGCTTCGCCGTCCCCTTCACGGTCGCCGCGGTGCTGACGCCGGTCCAGTTCGTGCTGGGCGACTCGATCGCCCGGAAGGTCTTCCACGAACAGCCGGTGAAGTTCGCCGCCATGGAGATGGTCTGGAAGACCGACACCCACGTGCCGGAGTACCTGTTCGGCCGCCTCCACCCGGACGGAGACATCTCCGGCGGCATCAGGATCCCGCAGCTGGACTCCGTCCTCGCCGGTTTCAGCCCGGACACCCGGGTCACCGGACTGACCTCCGTGCCCGAGGACGCACGGCCGACGGCCACTCAGGCGACCATCGCCCACTGGGCTTTCGACATCATGGTCGGCATCGGCTCCCTGCTCCTCGTCATCGCCCTGTGGTACGCCCTGGTCTGGCTGCGTCGGCGCCGGCTGCCCGCCTCGGCATGGTTCTACCGGTGCGCGGCGGTGGCGGGCGTCGCCTCCGTCGTCGCGGTCGAGAGCGGCTGGATCACCACCGAGGTGGGGCGCCAGCCGTGGATCGTCTACGAGAACATGCGGGTCGCCGAAGCCGTCACGTCGACCCGCTCCCCCACCCTGTGGATCATGTTCGGCCTGGTCGTCGTGGTGTACGTGTTCGTCTTCGGGTCCTTTCTCGTCGTCCTGCTGAAAATGCGCACCCGCTGGCGGGTCGCCGACGAGGAGGACCGTCGAAGCGGCGGAGCCCGTTCCCGACGGGAGACACCGGAGTCGGGCCTCCCGTACGGGCCGCGCCCCGCGGTGCCCTCCGGTGCGCCGCCCGGGACCGGCGACGCCGCCTCCCCGCCCATGGACGACCGGCCATGACCGCGGACGTCGTCGCCGTCGTCCTGCTCCTCGCGGTGGCCGCCTACGCCTGCGCCGGCGGGACCGACTACGGTGCCGGGTTCTGGGACCTCCTCGCGGGCGGAGCGCGCCGAGGCAGGCGACCCCGATGGCTGATCGACCATGCGATGGCTCCCGTGTGGGAGGTCAACAACGTGTGGCTGATCTTCGTCCTGGTGATCATGTGGACGGGCTTCCCCGTCCTGTTCCAGCGCCTCTTCCAGTCGATGTGGCTGCCGCTGGCGCTGGCGGCCGTCGGCACCGTGCTGCGCGGCGCCGGGTTCGCGCTGCGCAAACCCGCGCAACGGCCGGCCGGTCGGCGCCTGTACGGCGCGGTGTTCGCCGTCTCCTCCCTCATGACGCCGTTCTTCCTCGGCGTCGCGGCAGGCGGGGTCGCGTCGGGCCGGGTCACGGCGGAGGCCGACCCTTCCACGCACGCCTGGGCCCATCCCACGCCGGTGCTGTTCGGTCTGCTGGCCGTGGCGACCACCGCGCTGCTCGGCGCGGTGTTCCTCGCCGCGGACGCCCGCCGCTTCGACGCGCCCGACCTGGCAGGCTATTTCCGGCGGCGGGCTCTGGCGGCGCTGGGCTGTGCCGCCGTCCTCGGCGTGAGCACCCTCGCGGTCACCCGTGACGACGCCCCGCACGTATGGCACGGGCTGACGCACGGGGCGGGGCTCGGCTTCGTGGCGGCGGCAGCCGTGGGCACCCTGGCCACCGGCTGGCTGCTCGCGCGCGGCGCCACCGACGCCTGGTCACGGGTCGCGGCGGTCGTCGTGGTGGCGTCCGCGGTCATCGCCTGGGGCATGGCGCAGCGCCCGTACCTCGTCCCGACCACCCTGACCGTCTCCGAGGGGGCGGGCGCGGAGACCACGCTGCGCTGGCTCGGCCTGGTCACCCTCGTCGCCGTGGTGCTCGTCGTGCCCGCCGTGGCGCTCCTCTACCGGCTCGACACCCGTGGAGAGCTGGAGAGCCTCACCGAGGCCGACCTGCGCCACGGCGGCACCGGTGACGAGGACTGACTGAGACCCGCACGGCGCCCGGTCCGCCGCGCGTGCGGAGCGACGGTGGGGCACGCCGGGCACCGGGCCGCCGCCCGTGCGGCGTGACGTCGGGGCGGGGTGAGCGCGTGATCGCGGTGCCGGTGGCCGGGCGGGCCGATGAACGGATGGGCTAGGTGCGGTTGAGCGCGGCGTCCAGCGTGATGGCCGCGTCGATGAGGGCGAGATGGGTGAACGCCTGCGGGAAGTTGCCCAGTTGGCGGCCGGTGGGGTCGATCTCCTCCGAGTACAGGCCCAGATGGTTCGCGTACCCCATCATCTTCTCGAACACGAGGCGCGCCTTCTCGGTGCGTCCCGCTCGTGCAAGGGCGTCGACGTACATGAAGGTGCACAGCGAGAACGTGCCCTCGGAGCCGCGCAGACCGTCGGGTGAGGCTTCGGGGTTGTAGCGGTAGACCAGGCTGTCGCTGACCAGTTCCTGCTCCATGGCGTCGAGCGTCGAGGACCACAAGGGGTCGTCGGGGGTGATGAACCCGACCGTCGACATGCGCAGCAGCGAGGAGTCGAGCACGTCACTGCCGTAGTGCTGGACGAAGGCCTGACGCCCCTCGTTCCACCCCTTGGCCATGACCTGCTCGTAGCAGTCGTCCCGTGCCCCGCGCCAGCGTTCGACGTCGGCCGGCCGGCCGTTGGACTCGGCGAGCCGCAGAGCACGGTCGAAGGCCACCCAGGACATCACGCGGCCGTAGGTGAAGTTCTCGCGCCCGCCGCGGGTCTCCCACAGGCCTTCCTCCGCCTGGTCCCAGTGGTCGACCAGCCAGTCGAGGTCGGTGAGCAGCGCCCGCCAGCCGTGGTGCCCCACCTGCAGACCGTGCCGGTGCGCGAAGAAGATGCTGTCGAGCGCCTCCCCGTAGATGTCCAGCTGGAGTTGCGTGGCGGCGCCGTTGCCGATGCGCACCGGCGCGGAACCCGCATAGCCCGCCCAGTGGTCGAGCGTCACCTCGGCCAGGTCGGAGGAGCCGTCCACCGCGTACATGATGTTCAGCGGACCGGTGTCGCCGTCCTTGCCCGCGCGTTCCCCGACCCGGTCGGACAACCACTGGATGAACGCCCGGGCCTCGTCGGTGAATCCCAGCCCGAGCAGGGCGTACACCGAGAACGAGGCGTCGCGGATCCAGGTGAACCGGTAGTCCCAGTTGCGCTCGCCCCCCAGTTGCTCCGGAAGCGCCGCCGTCGGTGCGGCCACCACCGCGCCCGTCGGCGCGAAGGTCATCAGTTTCAGTGTGATCGCGGAGCGCTCCACGGTCTCGCGCCACCGCCCCGTGTAGCGCGACTGACGCAGCCAGGTACGCCAGAACGCGACCGTCTCGTCGAAGAGCCGGTTGTACTCGTCGAGGCGCATCTCCCGGGGCGGTCCGCCGGCTGACCGTTCCAGGACCAGTCCGCGCTCCTGCCCGGCCTCCAGAGTGAGGGTGAAGTGCAGGGAGTCCCGCCGGTCGACGAGCAGATCGAGGAGCCGCTCGTCGTCCGGCTCACGGACGGGGTGCACGGTGAGTTCCGCGCCGTCCTCGGAGACGAACACCGCCCCGTGCTCGCTGAGATGCAGCCGGTGGCTCTTGCGTCCGTAGTCGAACCGCGGCTCGACCTCGACGTCGAACGTCATCCTGCCGCGCACGCAGCGCACCATCCGCACGATTCGGTGGCTCTCCGTGACCGACGTGCCCGTCACGGGCATGAAGTCGACCACCTCACCGGCGCCCGCCTCGGTCATGAACCTGGTGACCAGGATCGCCGTGTCGGGGAGGTACAGCTGCTTGGTCGCGTAGGCCTGGTGCTGCGGCCGGATCGTGCAGTGTCCGCCCTTGTCCCTGTCCAGCAACGCGCCGAACACGCTGGGCGAGTCGAATCGCGGGACGCAGAACCAGTCGATGCTGCCGTCGGTGGTGACCAGTGCCGCGGTCTGCAGGTCACCGATGAGGCCGTGGTTCTCGATCAGCGGGTAGTCGTCCATCAGGGGCGCCTCTCGGTGCGCGATTCACCCGATCGCCCCCTTGCACCAGACTAAGCCGCGCCCCTGGAATCGGCGCGCGGGCCCTCGGCCGCGCCTGCGGTCCCACGTGCGGCGACGTCGCCCGTCCCGCGCCGCGAACGGGAGTCCACCGCTGCGGTGTCAGCTGACGGACGCCGCCGACGGGAGTCCACCGCCTCGGCGTCAGCTGAGGTGCGCCGCGAGCGGGAGGCCTGTCGGCGTCCCACCGGGACACCGGGCGACGGCCGCCGTCGCCGAAAGGCGAAGGGGAAGGAGCCCGCGCTCCTTCCCTACTCAACGTATAGCGCACCGGGGGGCTTGCGGCAAGGCCCCCGTGATGCCGCAAAATCGTCGGCCAAGGCCACAACCTGCGGAAATGAGGGCACGAGTGCGTGTGTTGTCGACGTACAGGGGACGCGATGACGTCGGACCGGCGGTGGGAGCGGCGTGGTCGGAGAAGGCGTCCGCGCCGATGATCCGGTCGGCCGGTGCACTGCGACGGGGCGCGGTGCGAAGGGACGCGGTGCGAACGGACACGACTGCTTCGGAGGCACGGCGATGAACGGGCCGTATGTGCGGGATCTGCACGACATCGACGAGACGCACATCGCGACCGTCGGGGGCAAGGGCGCGAACCTCGGCGGGCTCTCGCGCATCGAGGGCATCCGTGTGCCGGCCGGTTTCTGCGTGACGACGGACGCCTTCCGGCGGATCATGGCGCAAGCGCCGTCGCTGGACGGTCAGCTCGAGCGGCTGTCGCGTCTGGAACCGGAGGACGGGGAGGCGATCCGCACGCTGAGTGCGCAGATCCGCCGAACCATCGAAGGAATCGTCGTTCCGGACGAGTTGGCGAACGCGATCGTCGGTGCGCTCGCCGAGCTGGGCGAGCACACCGCCTGCGCCGTTCGTTCCAGCGCGACCGCGGAGGACCTTCCGACGGCGTCCTTCGCCGGCCAGCAGGACACCTATCTGAACGTCGTGGGAGCGGCGGCGGTCCTCCGGCACGTCAGCCGGTGCTGGGCCTCCCTGTTCACCGAGCGCGCCGTGGTCTACCGCCGGCGGAACGGCATCGACCACCGCGCGGTCCACATGGCTGTGGTCGTGCAGCAGATGGTCTTCCCCCAGGCGTCCGGCATCCTGTTCACGGCCGACCCCGTCACCGGCAACAGGAAGGTCGCCACCGTGGACGCCGGCTTCGGCCTCGGCGAGGCGCTGGTCTCCGGTTTGGTGAACCCGGACGTCTTCAGGGTGCGGGACGGCGAAGTCGTCGCCAGGACGATCGCCGCCAAACACCGGGCCCTGCACGCCCTTGCGACCGGCGGCACGCGGGAAGTGGCGATCGAGCCGCAGCAGCAGGAGCAACCGGCGCTGACAGATGCCCAAGCGGTGCGGCTCGTAGGGATCGGGCGGCGGATCGAAGCGCATTTCGGCCGCCCGCAGGACATCGAGTGGTGCCTGGTCGACGGTGACTTCCGGATCGTCCAGAGCCGGCCGATCACGACGCTTTTCCCCATCCCCGTCCGGGAGACCGGCGACCGGGAGAACCACGTCTACGTCTCCGTCGGCCATGGGCAGATGATGACCGACGCCATGAAGCCCCTGGGGCTGTCCATGTGGCGGCTGACGGCGATGGTGCCGATGCTCGAGGCAGGGGGGCGGCTGTTCGTCGACGTCACCCCGCGGCTGGCCGCCCCCGCGAGCCGCGCCGGTCTCCTGGACGTCATCGGGAGAGGCGATCCGCTGACCAGGGACGCGCTGGAGACCGTCCTCGAGCGCGACGGCTTCGTGCCGACGCTCCCGGACGCGGCGACCGGCGGACCGCCGGTCGGCGGTGAGTTCGACCCGACGGAGACCGATCCGTCCGTGGTCGCCGAGCTGATCGCCCGCAGCCAGGCGTCCGTCGCCGCCCTGGAGCGCGAGATCCGCACGAAGAGCGGACCGGCCCTGTTCGACTTCCTGACGGAGGCCTTCGAGGAGCACAAGCGCGTCCTCAGCGATCCGCTGAACATCCGGGCGATCATGGTGGCGATGGAGGGCACCTGGTGGCTCAACGACAGGCTGCAGGAGTGGCTGGGCGAGAAGAACGCGGCCGACACGCTCACCCTGTCCGCCCCCGACAACGTCACGTCGGAAATGGGACTGGCGCTGCTCGACGTCGCGGACGTGATCCGTGCGCATCCGGACGTGGTGGCGTTCCTTCGGAACGTCCGGGACGACGGCTTCCTCGACGAGCTGGCCGAAGTCGCGGGCGGGGCCGAGGCGCGCGACGCCATCGAGGCATACCTCGACCGGTACGGCATGCGCTGCGTCGGTGAGATCGACATCACGCGGCCGCGCTGGCGCGAACGCCCCAGCACTCTCGTGCCGGTGATCCTCGACAACGTCAGGAACATCGAACCCGGCGCCGCCGAACGCCGCTTCGAGGAGGGCCGGCAGAAGGCGCGGAAGAAGGCGGCGGAGGTGCTGTCACGTTTGCGGGCCCTGCCGGACGGTGACCGCAAGGCCGACGAGACGCAGCGGATGATCGACCAGGTCCGAGCCTTCATCGGGTACCGGGAGTACCCCAAGTACGGCATCATCAACCGCTACTTCCTCTACAAGCAGGCCCTGTCGAGGGAGGCCGAACGCCTCGTGCGGGCCGGTGTGCTCTCCGCGGCGGAGGACGTCTTCTACCTCACGTTCCAGGAGTTCCACGACGTCGCGCGCTCGAACCGGGTGGACGGCCGGCTCATCCGGCAGCGCAAGGACGCGTTCCGGTCCTACCAGGCGCTGACGCCGCCCCGGGTCCTCACCTCGGACGGCGAGGCCGTCACCGGAGCGTACCGACGCGACGACGTGCCGGCCGGCGCCCTGGCCGGACTGCCGGTCTCCGACGGGATCGTCGAGGGACGGGCCCGCGTCATCCTCGACATGGCGCAGGCCGATCTCGAAACGGGCGACATCCTGGTCACCACCTACACCGACCCCAGCTGGTCACCGCTGTTCGTCGGGATCACGGGCCTCGTGACGGAGGTGGGCGGATTGATGACGCACGGGGCGGTGATCGCCCGGGAGTACGGCTTGCCGGCCGTCGTGGGCGTGGAGCAGGCCACTCGGCTGATCCGGGACGGGCAGCTGATCCGTGTGCACGCGACCGACGGATACGTCGAGATCCTGTCCTGACCGACGGGAGGTGCCGGGGGCCCCGCGGGCAGCGCTCACGGGCCCCCCGGGGACGCGCCGTCGACGACCTGGGACCCCCCGTCGAGCGGGCGGAGGAAACGGCGTTGGTAGCGGCGGATACAGCGGGTGCGGCGAGCCAGTTCGAAGGCCTCCTGGCACTCCGGATCAGTCATGCTGTCCGTGCGGTACTGCTCGTACGCGGCAAGACCGGGGAACGAGAAGAGGGCATAGGCGATGTCGCTGTCGCCCTCACTGGGCAGGAAGTAGCCGTGGTGCGTCCCGCCGAAGCGGTTGACCAGTCCGACCCAGCGGCGGCCGTATTCCTCGAAGTCCTCCAGCTTGTCGGCGTCGATCTCGTAGGTCAGGTGAACGGTGATCATGTCCCCATGATGCAGCGGGGACCGCCGTCCCGGAGCACCGGAACACGGTCCCAAGACACCCCGCGTGACGCCGGCGAGGAAATATCGGGTCGACAGAGGAGCGTGGACGACGCAGGGTTCGCCGTATGTCCGACTCTCCCCTTCTCCGGTCGCCGATCGACTACCGGAGCCGCCCGGCCGCCTTCGCCGACGTCCACGAGATCCACCGCTTGGTCGCCGCGTGCGAACACAGGCTGCACGGCCGTGCCACGACCGACGCCGACAGCATCGCCGCCGACCTCGGCCGGCCGGGTCTGGACCTCGCGTGCGACACGGTCCTCGTCCACGACCACGGCGGGCAGTTGGCCGGCTGGGCGTGGGTGCGGGGGCGACGGTCCACGGTCGACGTCCACCCCGAGCACCGAGGGCGCGGACTCGGCCGGTCGCTGCTCGACTGGGCCGAGGCAAGGGCCCGGCAGACAGGCGGCGAACGGCTTGCCCAGACCGTCTCGGACAGCGATCGGGCGGCCGCCGCGCTGCTGCGGTCCCGCGGGTACTCGCCACTCGTCACGGAGTGGCTCCTCGAGTTCGCGATGCCCGACGAACCGGACGTGCCCGAGCCGCCCGAGGGGATCGTGGTCCGGCCGTTCCGGCCCGGCGACGGGCCCGCGGTACACCAGCTCACCGAGGACGCGTTCGACGAGTGGCAGCAGCGACGGCAGTCCTACGAGGAGTGGGCCCGGCACACCGTCGAACGCGCGACGTTCGAACCCGCGGCGTCGCCGATCGCCTTCGCGGACGACCAGATGGTCGGTGCGGTGCTGTCGTTGAACGGCCCCGACCAGGCGGAGGGGTACGTCGAGCGGGTCGCGGTACGGCACGACCATCGCAACCGGGGAATCGCGCGCATGCTCCTGCGGGAGGCGTTCCGCACCTTCCACACTCACGGAATGCGGACCTGCACGTTGTGGACGCATTCGGACACCGGAGCGCTGTCGCTGTACCAACGGATCGGCATGACGGTCCGCCGCAGTTCCACGGTCTACAGCACGGAGCTCACCGCCGGGACGGACGGAGACGGAGTGGGCGTCTCCCCCTTCCCGGCAGCGCCGGCGGAGTGACTCCCCTCGGTGGGAGAAGACCTGACAATGACCGGCATGAACCCGTTGCCCACGCTGTCCGCCACGGAGATCGGCACGGACCGCCTCCGGCTGCGCACAGCGCACGACGCCGACATCGACGGCCTCATCGAGCTCCAGACCGATCCGCAGGTCCGTGCCCACCTCGGCGGCCCGCGGCCCCGGAGCGCCGTCGAGCAGTACTTCCACGAGAACGGGACCGGCGCCGTCGCCGCCAGACCCGGCACCTATGTCGTCGCCGACAGGGAATCCGACCGCTGCGTCGGGACCCTCGTGCTCGACCGCCGCTCCCCCGACCTTCCCGGGCACGTCACCGAGGAGGGCGCGGAACTGGAGCTGAGCTACCTTCTCCGGCGCGGCAGTTGGGGCGCGGGGCTGGCCTTCGAGGCCGCCACGGCCGCGTTGCGCGCCGCGGCCGCCGAACTGCCCGACCAGCCGGTCCTGATCGTGACGCAGACCGCCAACGCGCGTTCCCTGCGGCTCGCCACCCGCCTCGGATTCCAGCGCGTCGGCGCCTTCGAGGCGTACGACGCGGAGCAGACCCTCGCCGTCGCTCACCTCCATGCGTTCAGGACGCCGACGCCGGCTCAGGGATGAGGTGTGCGCGGCATTCCCGGCGCGTGCTCGATCCCGACGGAGCGCGGCGGCGCCCGCCCGTTCCGCGAGTGCCCTCCGGAGCGGGGGCGCCGGAGTGGGTATCCCGGAACGCGCGTGCCGGAGTGGGTATCCCGGAACGCGCGTGCCGGACAATCGCGGTATGGACGAACCGGCGGCCCCTTCCTGGACCAACACCACCCACGACTGGGCCAGTACCGTGGATCTGGACCATCTCGCCCGGATCCGCCGGGTGCCGCAGGCCTTCGCCCCCGGCGGCCCTGCTCACCTCATCCTCGAAGTCGTCGCCTACGCCGCCGACGAGGCGTCCCATCGAGCGGGCGGACGGTGCCGCGTCACTCTGCATCGCGACGGCTCCGTGTCCGTCGCGGACGACGGGCGCGGCACGGACACCCGGGTCGATGTTCACGGTCGGACGGTGAAGAAGCCGGTGATGGCGTCGAAGGACCTGCGGTTCTTCGATCTCCCGGATACGGAGCGGCTTCCGGACGGGCATCCGCGTCGCGGGATGTCCGTCGTGGCGGCGCTCAGTGAGTGGCTGGTCCACACCAACCGCCGTCACCACGGGGCCTGGACGCAGCGCTATGAACACGGTGTTCCGGTGAGTGACCTGGACCCGATCGACACCGACGGCACCACGGGCACACTCGTCCATTTCCTGCCGCTCACCCCGCTGCGCACACAGAGCCCGCCGGCCTCCGACGATCTGACGCGGTGGTGCGCGCACTGGCCCGCCCTCGCGGTTCGCCTCGAGGACGAACGCGGCCTGGCGCCATGACCCTGGCGCGATCCGGCACGCCGGGACTCCTGAACCACAGGACCCGCGGAGGGCTCCGCCGCCGGACTGGCGCCGCCGCCGGGGCCGTCACGTCTGCTCCGCCTCGCGACGGTCGTGCGTCGTCCTCGGCGGATCGACGGGAGTCACCCGGTTGACGCGGTGGACGGCCGGGACGCAGAGGTTGAGCACGGTCGCGGCGGCGATCATCGCGGCGCATGCCAGCAGCACCGTCCGACCGTCCCAGGAGTGGGCCGCGAGGGCGGTGACGAGGTAGCCGGCAGGGATGGCCAGGCGCTCCCCGATCCCGTTGAAGGCGATCAGCCGGCCCTGTTCCGCCTGCGGCACATGCAGTTGGAAGGCGGTGGTCCACGCGACGACGGCGACGTCGAGTCCGATCCCGGCCAGCAGGGCAGCGACCAGCACGAGCGGCAGCGGCAGCCCCCGGGCCATGGCCGCCAAGGGGAGCACGAGCGCACCGCCGGCGGCGATCGCGACCATGAGCAGTCGGTACGGCTTCCAGCGCAGGCATACGACGGTTCCCGCCAGCAGTCCGGAGGCGAAGGCCGCCTGGATCAGGCCCCAGTCGCGCGCGCCTGCGTACTGCGACGCGGCGACGAGTGGACCGAGAAGCTGGAAACCGGCCAGCCACGCCGCGACCAGGACGGTGCCGGCGGCGGTGTACGTCCACAACCAGGTACGCGACCGGAAACTCGCCCAGCCGGCCCGCAAGTCCGCCAACGCTCCGCCGGATGCGGTGAGCGGAGCGTCCAGACGCAGACCGAGAAGCAGGACGGCCGCCGCGGCGAACGAGAACGCGTCCCAGGCCAGGGCCCATGCCGCGCCGCTCGCGGCGACGACGAACCCGCCGACGACCGGAGCCAGCACCTTGACGGCATTGGTCGGCAGTCTGAGCAACGCGTTGGCCTGTTGCAGATGTTCGGCGGGAACGATCTGCGCGACGGCGCCCTGCGCGGCGGGCCCGATGAACGAGGCGGCGGTGCCCGACACGAAGCCGCACGCCGCGATCGAAGCCGTGGTCGCGTGTCCCGTGGCGACCGAGACGGCCAGCACGCCCTGGGCAGCCGCGGCCAGCAGATTGCCGAGGAACAGCAGTCGGCTTCGGGACAGACGGTCCGCGAAGACGCCCCCGGCCAACAGGAACACGATCATGGGGACGGTGTTCGTGGCGAGCACGAGGCCGAGGGAACCCGCTCCCCCGCCCTGCTCGATGACGGAGTAGGCCAGTGCGAGGGGCGCCGTCGCGGAGCCCGTCACCGAGACGAGATGGGCCGAAAGGAACCGCCGGAACGGCGCGATCCCCCACGGCGTGCCGACGGTCGTCGGTGACTTCTCGGCGGACTCCATGATCTCCCCTGCATCAGACGCAGCGAGCACCCTAATCCCGGCCGCGCGCCGCGGCGAAGTCCCGGCGGGAATCGGCCGATGAGCTGCCGTCCGGGGGCAGTTGAGCCGCCCTGCCGGGTTGGGGCCCGCTGCTACGGTGGGGCGATGGCATCGGTCAAGGAGTTCCAGGTCACCTTCGACTGCGCGGATCCCGAGCGCGTCGCCCGCTTCTGGTGCGAGGTGCTGGGCTACGTCCTGCCCCCGCCGCCGAAGGAGTTCGCCACCTGGGACGACTTCAACCGCTCACTGCCGCCCGAGGACCGGGATGCGTGGTCCGTGTGCCAGGACCCCTCAGGTGTGGGGCCGCGGCTGTACTTCCAGCGGGTTCCCGAAGGCAAGGTCGTGAAGAACCGGGTGCATCTCGACGTGCGCGTCGGCACCGGACTCGTGGGTGAGGAGCGCGTGGCCAGGCTGGAGGCCGAGTGCGCACGACTGGTCGCGCTCGGCGGGGTACGCGTACGTCTCCTGCCCGCCGACGAGGACAACGAGTCGTGCCTGCACATGCAGGACGTCGAGGGCAACGAGTTCTGTCTCGACTGAGCGCCTGGGCGTCCTCCTGGACGGCGAAGCGAGGAGCTGTGGACGTCATCGTGCCGAGGAAGCCCCCCTTCGCGCCGCTCGTGACGGGGGCACGCTCTCCCGGCCTGCCGGACAGGACCGGGTTCCATGGCTGAGCGTGCTGTCGGGCGCCGGACGATCCGCGCCGCCGTAGCGTCCCTGGCCGCGCTCGGGGCCGTGGCGGGGCCCGCGGGGGCACACCCCCGACCCGGCGCGACCCTCTCCGCCGGTGTGTCGTGGCCGTCGCGCCCGAGCGACTTCGCGCCCGTCACCGAGACGGTCAGGGGCAGGGTGGGGGACACGGTGGTGGTCCGGCTCGGTGTCACGAACCTGGGTCCGGGCGTCGCCGACGACGGGGGCCCTGGATCCTTCGCGGTGGTGCCTCCGCCCGGGACCACGATCACGTCCATTCCCCATGAAGGGGACGACGACGATCGGAGGTACTCCTGCCTGCCGCCGCAGGACGACGACAACCACTTCTTCCTGTGCGACTTCTCGGCAGTGCCCGGATCCTCGGCCACGCTCCGTTTCCACATCCGCATCGACCGGCAGATCCCCGGCGCCGAGGGCTCCGTCACCGTGTACGGTCCGAACGACCCCGTGGTCGGGAACGACCGTGCCGTGTTCCGCGTCGAGGCCGCGCCCGCGCCGCTGTGGCGGTGGCAGAACCCGCTCTGGCAATGGCAACGCTGGGCGCTCGCGGCGGGGGCGCTGGCCGTCCTCGCGCCGGTGGGCCGACGGCTCGTCGCAAGACGTCGGCACCCCACCCCTCGGTGGCTCCCACGCCGACCTCCGAAGAACCGGGCGGGGCCGGGGCAAGGGCGCGGGTGACGGCGTCAGCCCTCGAAGCCCTGGGCGCGCAGGATCTCGTCGATACGGGCACGGTGTGCCCGCTCCCATGTGTCGAGGGTCTCGCCGGCCTCCTTGGCGAGCCTGGCCCTGGCCGCGGTCAGCGTGTCCTGCGTACGGGCGGAGGGGACGATCACGACGCCTTCCTCATCGGCGACGACGAGGTCACCGGGGCGCACCGCGACTCCCCCGCAGCGCACCGGGGCGTTGAGCGGCTCGACCGCCTTCTTGCTTCCGGGGAAGGGGATCACCCCCCGGGCGAACACGGGGAAGCCCATCTCCCTGACCTCGGTGAGATCGCGGATGAGCCCGTCGGCGACGAAGGCCGCCACGCCCCGGCGTTGCGCGACGGCGCACACGTTGCCGCCTGCCAGCGCGTAGTCCAGGTCGCCCGACTCGACGACGATGACGGCGCCCTGGTGCGCACGGTGGATGGCCGCGTGGAGCATCAGGTTGTCGCCGGGAGGGCAGCGCACGGTGAACGCCGGCCCGGCCACGCGGGGCACCGGCGACCACAGCGGGCGGATGCCCACGCCCATGACCTGGTCACGGCCGAGGACGTCCGCGAGGGTCGTGGTCGGGATCTCCGCGAACGCGGCGGCCGCTTCGGTCGTGTCTGCCATGTGTCTCCCCCTCGTGGTGGACGGGCCCGCTGTCCAGGGCCCGTTCGTTTCTACACGAGGGGTGCCCCGTCCGCGCGGACGGGGCACCCGGGAGATCACTGTTCAGGCCGGTGACGAGGTCTCGGTCGCCGAGCGGCGGTGACGACGGGGCCGTCGCCGCCCCGGACCGAGTGCGGTGGACCGGCTAGCGGGTGACGACGTTGAACACCGGGTAGGTCCGCGGACGCACGTCCGGGAGACCGAGTTCCTCCAGGATCGGCAGGAGGGTCTTGCCGAACTCGCGGAACGCCTCCTCCGACTCCCAGACGTCGACGACGAGCCAGCCGCCATCCATGGGTGCGGACGTGTGCGAGATGAGACCGGCCACGGGCCAGTCGGCGGGGCTCTTGACCGGACCGGGGCGACCTGCCACCTTGTCCGCGCTCTGTTCGTACTGGGCCTGGGTCATCCCTGGCATTTCGAGGATCGCGACGATGGCCATGCTGACTTCCCTTGCGATGAGGTGACGAGGTGCGGAGTCCTCTGCTCAGTTGACCAGCCGGTCGGACCTCCCGCCCGTGGGCTGGGCCGGACAGGCTACGAGGTCGGCCGGCTCAGGCGTGTGACGTCCGGTCCGCCGGGCCGAGGCGTTCCCTCACCCGACCGCCGTCGGTCGCCGGCCGGCTCCGGCGAAGAGCCGAGTCCTCGGTCATTTCGACGGCGCCGATCCCGTTCGCCTGTCGGAGAAAGCGGGTACTCGGAGCCGGCACCCCCCATCGGACACGGGCGAGGCGACCGCCATGACACACGGCACCACCTGCAGCCCCTCCGCAACCCGTCGGAAAGCCCCGTTCGTCACCGTCTCAAGCCCCGCCGCCCGTGGCGTGGCAGCAACCGCTCCCCAAGGGGGAAGCCATGATCATCCTGGGTGTCATTCTGCTCGTCATCGGCCTCGTCGCCGGCATCGGGTTCCTGTGGACCATCGGAGTCATCCTGGTCGTCGTGGGAGCGGTGCTGTGGGTTCTCGGCGCGATGGGACACGCCGTCGCCGGACGGCGTCACTACTGGTGACCGGGGACCTCGGGGACCCGTCGTGTCACGACGCTCCCCTCGGTCCGCTGCACACACTCCGAGAGAGGCCTGCCGCGGGATCACCGCGGGCCGGGTCTCTCCTCGGCCGGTCCGCGCCGGTCGCCGTGCCAGTCCAGTATCAGCACCGTGGCGTCGTCCCTGAGGTTTCCGTGACAGGCCTCGATCACCGCGGAGGTCAGGCTCCGGACGGCCTCCCGCGGGTGCAGATCGCGGGTCTCGAGAACGATCGAGGCCAGATCGGCGGCCGCGGCGCCGCGCTCCTGCATGCCGTCGGTGAGCAGGACCAAGCGGTCTCCGGGACGCAGGTGCAGCTCCTGTACGCGGTAGGAGGTGGGGGCCACCACACCGAACGGCAGGTTGACGTCGAGTCTCACCTCCTCGACGGCGCCGTCGCGCAGTCGCAGCGGCCGGGGATGGCCGGCGTTGACCAGCTCGCACACACCGGTGTCCAGTGCGACGCACAGCAGCTGCCCCGTGGCCAGACCGCGACTGTGGGTCAACAGGGCCTGGTGCGCGTGGTCGGCCTGTTTCAACGCGTCACAGCCGCTGCGGCGGGCCCGTCGCAGGGCGCCGACCAGCAAGGTGGCCAGCAGAGCCGAGTTCGTGTCGTGGCCCATGGCGTCGGTGATGGACAGGTGCAGGGTGTCGCGGTCGAGGGTGTAGTCGTAGGTGTCGCCACCGATGTCGTCGGCCGGGACGAGCCCGGCGGCAAGCGTGAACTGGGTCGCCTCGCAGCAGGCGGCGGACGGCAGCAGCTGGTGCTGGATCTCCGCGGCCAGGCTCGTCTCGGTGGTGCGCCGGCCCAGGTGGTAGAGATCGGTGAAGCGGCGGTCCGTGACGATGATGTAGGCCAGCGCGTGTGCCGCGTCGCGGACCTGCTGCAGCACGGTGTCGTCGACGGACTGCAAGGTCATCTCCAGGACGCCGATGCAGTCGCCGCGGTTGGTGACCGGCGTGATGACACGCCGTCCGTCCTGCCCGTCGGCTTCCACATGCTGGCGTTGGCTGCGCAGCACGCTGTCGTACACGCTGCCCTGCAGGTCCATCGGCTCGTCGTGGTCCTCGACGTCTGCGCCGGCCGCGACGAGGCGCACCAGACGCTGCCCCACGAGGTCGACGAACAGGAAGGACACACGTTCCGCGCCGAACCGCTTCTGCAGATCGTGCGCCACGACGTCGACTGACTCACCGGGCGGCGCCGCCTCCGCAGCGGTCAGCAATTCGCCCAGTTCAAGATCTCCACCCTTCACAGCAACCTCCCATCGGCTGACGCATCTTCTTCCCCGGATCCCCGCGACGTCACCTGATGCGTCCGTTTCGGCCTTGGTCAAGACGGCGGGTCAGGCCGGTGCGGCAGGCCCCGTCCCCCCGGTCCTGGCAGGATGGCGGCATGGAACGTGTGCTTGGAATCGGTGGATATTTCCTGCGGGCCGCCGACCCCGCCGCCCTGATCGCGTGGTACCGCGAATGCCTGGGTCTGGACGCCGACGACCACGGCCTGTGGCGTCAGGAGAACGGTCCGACGGTGTTCGCGACGTTCGAGTCCGGGACCGACTACTTCGGGTCCCGCACCCAGCGGACCATGCTCAACTTCCGGGTTCGCGACCTCGACGCGATGCTCGCGCAACTGCGCGCTCTGGGAGCGGACGTGGCCGAGGAGACGCAGGACATGGAGGGGGTCGGCCGGTTCGGCTGGGTGGTCGATCCCGAGGGCAACAGGGTCGAGCTGTGGCAGCCTGCCTGACCGGGCCGCGAGGCAGGCCGAGGCGGGTCCGGCCCTGAAGGCCGACGGCGGCCGGGGCGACGGGCCGCGGTCGCCCCCGAAATGAGCGGCCTACGTCCGGGAGAGCCACAGGCGGCCCAGGCTCCTGGCCGCGCGCAGGGCGACGACGCACGCGGCGAGGTACGCGCCCACGATGCCCGCGAAGACCAGATGCCAGGTGAAACCGACCCCGACCGAGTAGTCGCCCGTCCCCAGCCACGCGAAGCAGCCCAGGATGATCTCGAACACCGTCAGGACGGCGACGGACAGACCCCACGGCATGGTCGGCACACCGATCAGGAAGGCGAGGAAGCGCAGGTTCGTATTCTCGCGGCGGACGACGGCGATCAGCAGCACGACCAGCGCGGCGATGAGGTAGCTCTCGGTGAAGCCGTTCCACTGCAGCCAGTCCACGAGTGACGCGGCGTCCCGCGTCTGGA
The DNA here is from genome assembly GCF_052543235.1 of Streptomyces sp. SAS_272. Classification (NCBI taxonomy): domain Bacteria; kingdom Bacillati; phylum Actinomycetota; class Actinomycetes; order Kitasatosporales; family Streptomycetaceae; genus Streptomyces; species Streptomyces sp. SAS_272. Next base: position 67,246 of record NZ_JBMNDR010000011.1, read on the forward strand.
GCTCGAGGAACGTGTGCCCGGACTTCTGGTAGGCGAAGGCGATCAGGTTTCCGAGCACGAGCACACCGACCAGCCAGCCGCACACCACCAGCAGAAGCAGCAGCGACAGGCCCACGGCCGCGGTGATCTGCGTCGCGGACATCTCCACCAGCCGGACCTGGGCGTCCCGGGCCACCCCGCCCACGCGGCGGGCCAGTGTCACGGTCGACCTGATGGTGCCCAGCCATGCCGTCACCAGGACGTACAGCAGATAGGCGGTGACGGCGACCCCCGGTCCGAACACGCCGTTGACCGCGAACTTCCACAGGTCTTCGGGCTGGGGAATGCCCTGCACGAACGCGTCCATGAGTGTTGCTCCTCGCCCCCGCCCCCCATCGCACAGGGCGCACTGGGTAGATGGTGGCACGAAGGCGGCAGGATCGGACCTTCTGTGCGCAACTGCCCGCCCACCGCGGCTCGTTCTCTAAGATGCGACCATGCACACGACCACGCGCGGGGCGCTTCGCGTCTCGGGGATCCTCGCCGCTCTCGCCACCGTCACCAGCGGCTGCGGCCCGGACGCGCCCGCCGACGGCGCCTCGGGCGCTCCCTCGGCGACATCCCCCTCGTCCCCGGCGAAGCGCGGGCTGGGCGACATCCTCGTCGGTGGGAAGGCCGTCACCGGTTCACAGCCCACCGGCCTCGCGAAGGCCCCCTACCGACGCACCTACACCGACGGCGCTCTCTACGCCCCCGTCACGGGCTACCGGTCGATGGCGTTCGGCGCGTCGGGCCTCGAGCGCGTCTATGACGACGTCCTGGGCGCCGGAGCGTCCGGTGCCGCCCCCGGCGACGTCGCGACGACCATCGAACCCGCCGTCCAGAAGGCCGCGTTCGGCGCGCTGGGCGACCGGCGGGGCGCCGCGGTGGCGCTCGACGCGGAGTCCGGGAAGCTGCTCGCGCTCGTGAGCACCCCTTCCTACGACCCGGCGATGTTCAGCGGCCGATCGACGAAGGACGCACAGGCGTGGAAGTCGGTCCTCGGCGACAGTCGTTCGCCGATGCTGAACCGGGCCCTGCGGCAGGCCGACGCGCCGGGGGCGACCTTCAGCGTCGTCGTCGCTGCCGCCGCGCTGGAGCAAGGGCTCTACGCGACGGTCGACGACGCGACCGTCAGCCCTCTCGCCTATGTCCTGCCTCTTTCGACGACGCGGGTCACCGGCGCGTCGTCAGCGTGTGTGAACGCCTCGATCAAAGTGGCGCTGCGCAACTCCTGCGCCAATGTGTTCACCAAGATGGCCGCCGAGCTCGGGCAGGGCCGACTCCGTTCCGAGGCACAGAAGTTCGGCTTCGACGACGACACGCTCGCGGTGCCTGTGCGGGTCGCCGAGAGCAGCTACCCCGGTGCCGGCACGTCGGCCCCGGCGGCCGCTCTGACGGGGATCGGAGCCGGGGACGTCCGGGCGACCGTCCTGCAGATGGCCCGGGTCGCGGCAGCGGTCGCGAACGACGGACGCCTGGTTCCGCCGCAGTTGGTGGAGCGCGTGACGCAGGCGGGCGGCACCGCCCGCAAGTCCGAGGCCGGCGCCGGTTCCCCGGTCCAGGCCGTCTCCCGCGGCACGGCCGAGGCGTTGCGGGCGGCACTCGGGAGCGGCGGACAGACGGGGTGGGTCCCCGGCGACGGGGGCGACTCTGCGGCCTCGTGGTTCATCGGTCAGACGGAGACGGCCGGCGGACGGCGCATCGCCGTGGCCGTCCGCGTGGAAGGCCTGCCCTCGACGGCAGGCGCCGACGCCGACGGCGGCGGACGGGCGGCGGCGAAGGTCGCGGAGAAGATCCTCGCCGGCGTCGGCGGTTGAGCGGTCCGACCGGGTGGCCGGCGCACGCACGGGCCGGAGCGCCCGGCGGTCCTCGCCGCATCGGCGCCGGCGCCGACCGCCGGTGATCACCGCGTGCCGGGTCGCGGCCGGACGGTTCGCCAGCGTGGGGCCTCGTCGTCGGGGACGTCCGGGGAGGGGAAGTGGAACGGCACCCGGAGGAGGTCGGCCAAGGCTTGGCCCGCGGCGGCTGCCGCCACGCTCGGGGCGGGCTCACCACGGCGGTGGTGGACGGTGGCCAGATGTGCTTCCCCGCCCGGATCGTCCAGGACGGCGACCAGCACCACGAACCAGTCGTGGAAGGTGTCGCCGTCCCACAGGGCCTCGACCGCCACCACGCGGCCCGGCAGCGCCGCTGCGCGGGCCGCGAGTGAGGGAGTGTCGAGCGGATCGGGTGGCTGATACCGCACGCGGTCGCCGAGGGCGGCGTAGCGCGCGTGAACGACCTGCTCCGCCTCCCGGAGACCCAGTTCCAGCGGTCGCAGGGCGTCCCACACGGCCTTGACCGCCGTCAACCGGCGGTCGCGCAGCACCTCGGCGTCGACCTGTTGCCGGGTCTGCTCCTCCAGATAGACCCACCAGCCGCTCATCGGGCCACCGGACCGGATCCCCTGCCGTACGTCATATGCCGAAGATACGGCAGCGCACGGCTGCCGAGCCGTGCGCTGCGCGATCTCCGACCGTCAGGCGGTGCTGAGCATGCCCTCCCGCAGACGGGTCAGGAGACGGGAGATCAGCCGGGAGACGTGCATCTGCGAGACGCCGAGGCGTTCGCCGATCTGGGCCTGGGTGAGCTCCTCCACGAAGCGCCAGTGGATGATCTTGCGGTCGCGTTCGTCGAGTTCGGCGATCATCGGGGCGAGCGCGTGGAAGTCCTCGATCAGGCCCAGGGCGGCGTCCTCGTCGCCGATGAAGTCCGCCAGCGCCGCCTCGCCGTCCTCGCTGCCGTTGATCGCCGCGTCCAGGGAGGCCGACGTGTAGCCGTTGGAGGCCAGTTGGGCCTCGACGACCTCGTCCTCCGGCAGGCTCATCAGCTCGGCGAGCTCCTTGGTGGTGGGGGTGCGGCCGAGACGGCTGCGCAGCTCCTCCTTGGCGCGGGCGAGCTGCACGCGGGCCTCCTGCAGCCGCCGGGGCACATGGACGGCCCAGGTGGTGTCCCGGAAGAACCGCTTGATCTCACCCACGATGTACGGCACCGCGAACGAGGTGAACTCGACCTCACGGGTCAGCTCGAACCGGTCGATCGCCTTGATCAGACCGATCATGCCGACCTGGACGATGTCCTCCATCTCCTCCGGCCCCCGACTGCGGAACCGGCCGGCCGCGAACCGCACCAGCGACATGTTCATCTCGATCAGCGTGTTCCGCGCGTACTGGTACTCCGCCGTCCCCTCCTCCAGCACCGCGAGCTGGTCGAAGAACAGCTTCGACAACTTCCGCGCGTCCTTCGGCGCGACCTTGGAAGGGTCTGCGATCTCCGGTACGTCCACCGTCTGTCCAGCGGTCTGCACGGTCATCGTCGCCGGCATGTGCCCTCCCCATCGATCGGATTCCTGTCGCCGGTCCGTCGTCCGGCAATCACGCGTGTACCCCGGTCGTCGACAGGCATTCCTCGGAACTTCCGTCAGTTGCCGTCCGGCTCCCCGTGACTCCGTACGACTTCCTTCACCTTGGCGACCGCGAAGCCCCAGCCCTGTTCGACCGTCGGCCTGGCCGGGACGGCGATCTCGTCCGGGTTGGTGAGGACGTCCAGCAGGACCGGTCCCTCAGTGCTGAAGGCACGCCGCACGGCGTCCTCGAGGTCGGCCGGGTCGGTCACGCGGATGCCGGTGATGCCCATGGCCTCCGCCACGGCGGCGAAGTCGGGGTTGTCGAGCACGGTGCCGAACTCGGGCAGACCGGCCTGCTCCTGTTCGAGTTTCACCATCCCCAGCCGACGGTTGTCGAACACGACGAGTTTGACGGGAAGGCGGTACGTCTTCAGCGTCATCAGATCGCCGAGCAGCATGCTGAGTCCGCCGTCGCCGCAGAACGCCACGACCTGGCGCTCGTGGTCCAGGCACTGCGCGCCGAGCGCCTGGGGCATCGCGTTGGCCATCGAGCCGAGGTTGTAGGAGCCGATGAGGCGTCGCCCGCCGCGCATCTCGACGAAACGCGAGAGCCACACCGTGGCCATGCCGGTGTCGGAGGTGAAGACGGCGTCGTCGGCCGCGATCCGGTCCACGGCGGCGGCCAGCGCCTCGGGTCGGATGTCGTGGGAGCGGTTGTCCAACGCGGAGCGGATGCGTCCCACCACGCCCTTGTCGTGAGCCGGGTCGGCGAGCCGGGCCTGCCCGGTGCGCCACTGGTCGAACTGCTTTTGCGCCTTCTCCAGATGGGAGCGCGCGCGTGCTCCTTCGGATCCGGCGGGCGTCGCGGCGAGGTCGTCCAGGAGGTCGCGCACGGCGGCTCCGGTGTCCCCCACGAGTCCGACGTCGACCGGGACACGGCGTCCGATGTGCGTTGCCTCGGTGTCGATCTGGATGACGGTCCGGCCCTCGGGATACCAGTCCCGGTAGGGGAAGTCCGTGCCGAGCAGCAGGAGGGTGTCCGCGTCCTGGAGGGCCGCCGCGGCGGCGGGGTTGCCGATGAGTCCCGTCTGGCCGACCTGGAAGGGGTTGTCGTCGCCCTCGAAGCCCGCTTTGGCCTTCAGGGTGAGCACCATCGGCGCGGCCAGCCGGTCGGCGAGGTTCAGGACGTCCTGGCGGGCGGCCCGGGCGCCCTCGCCGACGAGGAAGGTGACCCGTTCGGAGCGGTCGAGGAGTTCGGCGGCGCGGCGCACGGCCGCCGCGTCGGGCCGGCTCAGCGGGGCGTTGAGGGAGAAGCGGGCCAGCCGGTCGGAGGACAGCCGCTGCTCGCCCAGGTCGCCCGGCACGGTGAGGACGGCGACGCCCTTGCGGCCGAGTGCGTGGCGCACCGCCGTCTCCAGCATCCGGGGGAGTTGGTCGGGCGAGGTGACGGTCGCGCGGAAGACGGCCACGTCACTGAAGAGGGCGTCGTTGTCGACTTCCTGGAAGTAGTCGCTGCCGAGTTCGGCGAGCGGCACCTGACCGGCGATCGCCAGCACCGGCGCGTGGCTCTTGGCCGCGTCGTACAGCCCGTTGAGGAGGTGGACGGAGCCGGGCCCGACCGTGCCCATGCACACGCCGAGCGTGCCGGTGAGCTGTGACTGGGCGCTCGCGGCGAAGGCCGCCGCCTCCTCGTGGCGGCAGCCGACCCACTCGAGTCCTTCGGTGGTGCGGATGGCGTCGGTGACGGGGTTGAGGGCGTCTCCCACGACGCCGAACACCTGGCGCACGCCGAGTTCGCTCAGCGCGTCGACGATGACGCGGGCAACGGTGCGGGTCATGTGGGTCCTCCGGTTCAGACGGTGAAGCGGTCGGGGTCGGCGGCCTGCCAGTCGGCCGCCCAGGAGGCGGGCGGTTCGGCGAGGAGCTGCCCGGGCGCGAGCCACTCGTACAGCTCCTCGAAGGAGCGCTCGGTGCAGGGGTCGACGCGCCGTCGGAGCATGTGGGGGCGAAGGTGCGCGGGGTCGGTGACACCCATGGACGCCATGATCTGCAGGGCGCTCGCGACGGTCGCCTCCTGGAAACGCCGGACGCGCTCCGTCTTGTCGGGGACGTCGAGGGCACGGGCGCGGCGCGGGTCCTGGGTGGTGACGCCTGTGGGGCAGGTGTTGGTGTGGCATCGCTGCGCCTGGATGCAGCCGACGGCGAACATCATCGCCCGGGCGGCGTTGCCGTAATCGGCGCCCTGCACCAGGCGTTTGACCAGGTCGGCGCCGGTGGCGATCTTGCCGCTCGCCCCGATCCGCACCTGGTCGCGCAGGCCCGCGCCGACGAGGGCGTTGTGCACGGTGAGCAGGCCTTCGGTGAGCGGTGTGCCCACGTGGTCGGCGAACTCCAGCGGCGCCGCGCCGGTCCCGCCCTCGGCGCCGTCCACCACGATGAAGTCGGGCGCCGTGCCCTCCTCCAGCATGGCCTTGCACACGGCCAGGAACTGCCGGCGCGAGCCCACGCACAGCTTGAAGCCGGCCGGCTTGCCGCCGGACAGCTCGCGCATGCGGGCGATGAAGCGCACGAGTTCGCGCGGTGTGGAGAACACCTTGTGGTACGGCGGTGAGATGACCGTCCGCCCCTCGGGCACGTCCCGGACCCGGGCGATCTCGGCGTTCACCTTGGCGCCCGGCAGGACTCCGCCGATGCCGGGCTTCGCGCCCTGCGACAGTTTCAGGGACACGCACCTGACGTGGTCGTGCGCGGCCTTGTCGGCGAACTCGGCGGCGTCGAAATCGCCCTTGTCGGTGCGGCAGCCGAAGTAGCCGGTGCCGATCTCCCAGACGAGGTCGCCGCCCGGACGGAGGTGGTACTCGGAGAGGCCGCCTTCCCCGGTGTCGTGGGCGAAGCTCCCGGCCGCGGCGCCCCCGTTGAGTGCGAGGACCGCGTTGGCGGACAGTGAGCCGAAGCTCATCGCCGAGACGTTCAGCAGGGCCATGTCGTAGGGCCGGCCGCAGTGGGGGCCGCCGATCCGCACGCGCGGCGGGGTCTCCGGCACCGGGCACGGGGCCATCGACGGGACCAGGAACTCGTGACCGGGCCGGTACACGTCCCGTTCGGTGCCGAACGGCTCCTCCGCGTCGGTGCCCTTGGCGCGCTCGTAGACGATGCTGCGCACGTCCCGGTCGAAGGGACGTCCGTCGTAGTTGCGCTCGATGAAGTACTGCTGCAACTCCGGGCGTATGCGCTCCAGCAGGAAGCGGGCATGACCGAGGACGGGGTAGTTGCGCAGCACCGAGTGCCGGCGCTGCAGCAGGTCCCGGGCTCCCAGCGCACCCACGAGGGTGAGCGGAAGGGCCGCGGACCACCAGTAGGGCGAGACCCCGAACGCCGCGGTCACGGCCCCGAGGGCGGTCAACAGGATCAGAACGACGATTCCCACGCGTGTCACACCAGGCGCATTGCCCGGATGCCGCCCGTCATGCGCGACAGCCGCGCACGGGACGATCCCCGTCGCGGGCGGCAGGGGTGGGACGGTGCACGGGGGCCGGACATGCGATCAGGTCCCGGAGCAGGAAGCGCTCCGGGACCTGATGGCCGTGCGAGGGTCAGGCGGGAGTGATGTTCTCCGCCTGCGGGCCCTTCTGGCCCTGGGTGATGTCGAAGGTGACCGCCTGGCCTTCCTGGAGCTCACGGAAGCCGGAGGCGTTGATGTTGGAGTAGTGGGCGAAGACGTCCGGTCCGCCGCCGTCCTGGGCGATGAAGCCGAAGCCCTTTTCGGCGTTGAACCACTTCACAGTTCCGCTGGCCATGCTGGTGCCTCCCAGTCAATGTCGGGCACCGCACCGCGCGGCCCCGGAGGTGATCGCCTTGGTCCGGCACTGCACAGCAAAACGCCCGCGCGCAGCGCGGGCAGGTACTGCCAACCACGACATCTGAGAGCGACGCTACACGGTGACAGCGGCCGCCACCAGAGAGCAACGGGCATGATCCGTCCTCAAGTTCCCCGATTCTCCGGGCGCCGGACACCTGGCCGGCCCGACTCACGCGCCGCGGCGCCCGGCGGTACAGTGCGGACCGACGATCACGGGACGCGCCCCGCGCGGGCGCACGTCGGCAGGGCGGAGGAGCACGTGGACTCGAGCGTGACGAAGGGGCTCGACGCCCTGTCCGCGCTGGCCCGCGCCACGGCCGAGGGCCGACGGCACGGCACCGCCGTGACCGTCTCGGAGCTGGCACGCCGGATGGACCGTGACCGCAGCCAGCTGTCCCGGATGCTCACCGCCATGACCGCCGAGGAGTTCACCGTCCGCGACGACGTCTCGGGCGGCGTCACACCGCACTGGCGGCTCTACGCGACGGCGCGCGACCTCACGGCCCACCGTCTGCACACGGACGGGCTCACCGCCTTGGAGGGCATGGCCGCCGAGACCGGTGAGAGCTGCTACCTCGGCGTCCTGGTCGGCGACACGACCGTGACCATCGCCGAGCGGGTGCCGCCGGGCAGCCGACAGCTCGGCTCGTGGATCGGCCGCCCCTTCCCGGCCTACTGCAGCGACTGCGGCCAGGCCCTGCTGAGCGACGCCGACGACGAGGAGGCGGCCGCGGTCTTCGCCCGCACGGAGTTCGTCCGCCACGGCCCCAACACGCCCACCGGCCTGGACGACTTCCTCGGCCGGCTGGAGGAGACACGCCGACGCGGCTACTCGATCGTCGACGAGGAGGCCGAGCCCGGCCTGTACTCCGTCGCAGCGCCGGTCCGCGACTTCAGCGACGAGGTCGTTGCCGCCGTCCAGGTCGTCGGACCGCGACGACGCCTTCAGCCGAGGACCCAGGAGTGTGTGGCAGCGGCCCTGCGCTGGGCGCGCCACCTGGAGACGGCCCTGCGCGGGGCCTGACCGCACCCGCACTCACGCCGGCAGGCAGCGCACGTGCGCTCCCGCCCGACCGGGGAGTGGCTGCCGTCTCGGAAGTGCACGCCTCACGGGATGCGCACGCCTTCTCGCGCGCCCGTCTACTGCGCTCGCAGCAGACACAAGTGTCTACGAACGGCCGACGACGGGAGAACGCGGGACTGCGAGCGTGAGGGTGGGCCGAGATCGCCGGCCCGATCGTGTGACGCACCCCTCGAAAGGCTCGTCGATGTCCTCTCTTGCCCGCTGGTGCCATCGGCACCGGCTCGCCGTCGTCCTGGTCTGGGCGGGTCTGGTGCTCGCCCTGGGAGCCGGGGTCGGTTCGGCCGGCAGCGCGTTCGGCAACAGCCCGACCTCGCAGGACACCGACTCGGCCAAGGCGACGGCCCTGCTGCAGCGGGCCGCCGACAGCGCGGCGGGCAGGAGCGGACGGGTCGTCTGGCAGCTGAGCGGCGGCGGCCGGGTCACCGAGCCCGCCACCGAGCAGGCCATGACCGACACGCTGAAGGAGATCGCCGACGCGCCGGGCGTCGCCTCGGTGAGCAGCCCCTACACGCCGGTCGGCGAGGAACAGATCAGCGAGGACGGCAGGACCGCCTACGCCACGGTCGCCTTCGACCAGGACGTGGAGGACGCCCAGGTCGACCATGTGAAGGACCTCGCCACCGGGCCGGACTCGGGGAGTCTGCACATCGCGCTCAACGGGCAGGCGTTCACCGCCGCCCCGGAGCCGAACCCGATCGCCGACGTCATGGGCATCGCTCTCGCCTTCGTCGTGCTGCTGTTCGTCTTCAGGGCGGTGTGGGTGGCGGCGCTGCCCATCATCACGGCCGTCGTGGGCGTCGGCGCCTCCGCGGTGGCGGTGATCCTGCTCAGCCACGTCATCACCCTCTCCGACACCACGCTGACCCTCGGCTCGCTGATCGGACTCGGCGTGGGCATCGACTACGCCCTGTTCATCGTCAACCGGCATCGCACCAACCTGACGGCGGGCATGACCGTCCCCGAGTCGATCGCCAAGTCGCTCGACACGTCCGGCCGCGCCGTGCTGTTCGCCGGACTCACCGTCGTCGTCGCGCTGCTCGGCATGCTCACGCTGAACGTCGGCATCATCAACGGCATGGCCATCGGCGCCGCCGTCACCGTCGTCCTGACCGTGCTGGCCGCCGTCACGCTGCTGCCCGCACTGCTCGGCATGATCGGGCCGCGGGTCCTCGGCCGCAGGGAACGCCGGGAACTCACCGGAGAGGCGCGGCGGCGGACTTCCCGGCAGCCGGGTCTGTGGACCCGGTGGGCCGAGCAGGTCCAGGCCCGGCCCAGGGCGCTGGCGCTCGCCGCCCTCACCGTGCTGGTCGCGCTCGCCCTGCCCACTCTCTCGCTGCGCCTCGGAGCGTCCGACGACGGCAACCTGCCGACCGCCTCGACGAACCGCCAGGCCTACGACATGATCGCGGAAGGGTTCGGACCCGGCTTCAACGGGCCGCTGGTCCTCGCCGTTCAGGCCCCCGCCGCCGCCGACAAGGCGGCCGAGGCGAAGCTGGTCACCGCGCTCGAGAGGGCCGACGGCGTAGCCGGTGTCGCCGCGGCCCCGATGAAGGAGGGGCAGACGGTCGGGGTGATCTCCGTCGTCCCGACGACCTCGCCGCAGTCCGCCGCCACCTCCGACCTGATCCACCGCCTGCGCGACGAGGTGATCCCGCCGGCCGAGCAGGGCACCTCCATGAAGGTCTACGTGGGCGGTGTGACCGCGAGCAACGACGACTTCGCGTCGGTTCTGATGTCGAAACTCCCCCTGTTCGTGCTGGTGATCGCCGCACTCGGATTCCTGCTGCTGACGATCGCCTTCCGCAGCCTGCTCATCCCGGCCGTGGGCGCGGTGCTCAACGTCCTCAGCATCGGCGTGGCCTTCGGCGCCATCGTCGTGGTCTTCCAGTACGGCTTCGGCGCGGGGGCCCTCGGCCTCGGCGCGGGCGGACCGATCGAGTCGTTCGTGCCGATCCTGGTCGTCGGCATCATGTTCGGCCTGTCGATGGACTACCAGGTGTTCCTGGTCAGCCGGATGCGCGAGGAATGGGCCCACACCGGTGACAGCGGCAGGGCGGTCCGGGTCGGCCAGGCCGAGACCGGCAAGGTGATCGCCGTCGCCGCCACCATCATGGTCTGCGTCTTCGGCTCCTTCGTCTTCGGCGGCATGCGGGTCATCGCCGAGTTCGGCGTCAGCCTCGCGGTGGCCGTCGCCGTGGACGCCCTGCTGATCCGCATGGTCCTCGTGCCCGCGCTCATGCACCTGTGCGGAAAGGCCAACTGGTGGCTGCCCAGCCGCCTGGACCAGGCCCTGCCCCGCGTGTCCGTCGAAGGCCCCGCGGACGAGCCCGCGCCGTCACCGCTCCCGGTGCGCGAGCCGCAGAGCGCGGGCGTGGCCGACTAGGGCGTGTTGCACGACGGACCGACGGCGCCGCCGTCCGACGGCAGTACGGACCGACGAGCGCGCGGGCGGGCCGGCCGCCGACGGGGCGGCCTGTCCGTCGGGCGACCCGCGCTGCTTAGAGTGAGGAAATGGACGTGAGTATGGTGTGGCGCCCCTGGCTCGCCCGTCATGACCGTGTGCGCGATGCGCTCCCGGCGGTGCCGCTGATGGTGGTGGCCGTGTCGGCGACCGCCGTCGGCGAGTCCTCCTGGCACGAGCCGCGCTGGCAGGAGGCGGTGTGGTCGGGGCTGTCCTGTCTGCCCCTGGTCGTCCGCAGCCGGTGGCCGCTGCCCGTCGCCCTCGTCACACTGGCGACCGGACTCACCTTGACGGCCCTCGTTCCCGGCGCCGACATGGCCCCTGCGGCCGGGCTGGTGGCCCTGTACACGCTCGCGGCCCTCGGCAGCCGGCGCACCGCGTGGACCGTCGGCCTGGCCGCCGCCGTTGCGGTCACGGGTGTTCACGCCGCCGCCCACGCGGAATCCGTGGTGGGCAGTTCCAGCCTGTTGCGGCTCGACCTGGCGATCGCCGCGACCGCGCTGGGCCGCGCCGTCCGCAACCGTCGCGACCACCTCGCCGAGGCCAGGGCACGCGCGGTCCGCGCCGAGAACGCACAGGAGGAGGAAGCCCGGCGCCGCGTCACCGAGGAGCGGGTGCGCATCGCGCGCGATCTGCACGACGTCGTCGCCCACCACATCACTCTGGTCAACGCCCAGGCCGGAGTGGCCCACCACCTCATGCGCGCCAACCCCGACCAGGCGTTCGAGGCGTTGGCCCACATCAAGGACAACAGCCGCGCCGCACTCGACGAACTGCGTGCCACGGTCGGTCTGTTGCGCCAGCCCGACGACACGCCCGGCGCCCGGGCCCCCATCCCCCGGCTCGCCGATCTCGACGCCCTCGCCGGCGGACTCCGGGCGGGCGGACTGTCGGTGCACGTGTCCCGTACCGGCAACCCCACGCCGCAGGCCCCCGCCACCGAGCTGACCGCCTATCGCATCGTCCAGGAAGCCCTCACCAACACCCACAAGCACGCGTCCGCCACCCGGGCCACCGTGACCCTGGAGTACGGTCCGCACCTGCTCCGGGTCACCGTCACCGACGACGGAGGCCCCGGCGCGCCCCCGGGACCGGGCGCCGGTCACGGCTTGATCGGCATGCGCGAGCGCGCCACCGCCATCGGCGGGACCGTCACCGCCGGCCCGCTGCCCGAAGGCGGCTTCCGGGTCGTCGCCGACCTGCCGCTCTCCCTCGCCCCCGCAACCGTCTGACCGACCCGTGAGGACAGCCCCGCCCGTGACGATCCGTGTTCTGCTCGCCGACGACCAGGCCCTTCTGAGGGGCACCTTCCGGCTCCTGCTCGACGCACAGCCGGACATGGAGGTCGTCGCCGAGGCGTCCAACGGCCGCGAGGCGGCACGGCTGGCCCGTGCCGAACGCGCCGACGTCGTGGTGATGGACATCCGGATGCCCGAGGTCGACGGCATCGAGGCCACCCGGCTGATCGGCCAGGACGAGGACCTGGCCGGCGTCAAGGTCCTGGTGCTGACCACGTTCGAGGAGGACGAGCTCGTCGTTGAGGCGCTCCGGGCCGGCGCCAGCGGCTTCCTCGGCAAGGGCATCGAGCCGGTTCAGCTGCTCGACGCCGTCCGCCTCGTCGCCGCCGGCGAGGCGTTGCTCTCCCCCACGGCCACCAAGGGCCTCATCGCGCGGGTCCTCGCCCACCCCTCCCCCGGCGACCTCGTGGACCCCGCGCGGCTGGCCGCGCTGACTCCCCGCGAACGCGAGGTGATGACCCTGGTGGCCGGCGGCCTGTCCAACGACGAGATCGCCGAACGCCTCTTCGTCACCCCGGTCACCGCCAAGACGCACGCCAACCGCGCGATGACCAAACTGGGCGCCCGCGACCGTGCCCAGCTGGTCGTCATCGCCTACGAGACCGGTCTGGTCCAGGCCGGGGACGCGCAGCGCTGACCAGGACCGGGCCGACCCGGAAGGACCCGGGCGGCCCGGACGGGAGAGGACCCTGCGCCGGCGGCGCGGCGGGTCAGGCGTCCTTGCGGGCGGGCAGCCGCCAGCCCGGGCGCGGGAAGTGACAGGTGTAGCCGTCGGGGTAGCGCTCCAGGTAGTCCTGGTGCTCGGGCTCGGCCTCCCAGAAGGGCCCGACCGGCTCCACTTCGGTGACGACCTTGCCCGGCCACAGTCCGGAGGCGTCGACGTCGGCGATGGTGTCCTCGGCGATCCGCTTCTGCTCGTCGTCCACGTAGTAGATCGCCGAGCGGTAACTGAGCCCGATGTCGTTGCCCTGGCGGTTCTTGGTGCTCGGGTCGTGGATCTGGAAGAAGAGCTCCAGGACGGTCCGGAAGTCGGTCTTGTCCGGGTCGAAGAGGATCTCGATGGCCTCCGCGTGGGTCCCGTGGTTGCGGTAGGTCGCGTTCGGCACGTCACCCCCGGTGTAGCCGACCCGGGTCGCGCTCACGCCCGGGAGCCGACGGATCAAGTCCTGCATCCCCCAGAAGCATCCGCCCGCTAGCACGGCCCTCTGCGTCTGCGCTGCCATGTCGGTTCCTTCCCATCGCCCGCCTCGGCCGCTCACGCTGCTCGCTCGCACACCGTCGGCGTCCCACCTTGGTGGATACGACAGCACGGGCGGAGCCCGGATAATTCCACGTCCTCGCCGCCCGCCCCGCCCTGCGGTCCCGTTCCTCGACCGCTTCGCGGCTTCCCCAAGACACGGCAAAACCTTCGTGGGGGCACATGCTTTGACCTGGCCTTGAGTATCCGGTGATCATTCCGTGGCCGGCACCCGCCTAAGGTCGCTCCGGGCCCGGCAACCTTGCGGCCCCGCCGGCCAGGCCGAAGGCACCCCGCGCGCTCACGGCGCACCCGTTCCCGGTCCCCCACCCAGGCCTGGCGCACCATGCATGTCACTCTTGAGGACCTCGATGCGTCTCCCGTCCCGTACCGCCAAGATGCTCGCCGTCGCGGCACTCCCGCTGGCCCTGGCCGCCTGCTCCTCGTCCGGCTCCGCGGACTCCGCCGACAGCCCGGCCGTGTCCACCACGCCGTCGAAGGCCGCCGACCCCGACGCCGGTCTGCTGACGGGGACGCAACTGAAGAAGGCGCTGGCGCCCGCCTCGTACTTCCCCTCCGGCTTCGCCGCCGACGCGAGTCTGGCCCGCGACACCGGCGACACCTACCAGGCTCCGGCCACGAAGAGCGCCGCCGAGCCGCACTGCGCCGACCTCGCGGCCACCAGCTGGATCAGCCTCACCGGCGTCGAGGGCGTCTCGTTCGCGCAGAACTCCTACATCGACCAGAACACGTCCGCCGAACTCGACCAGGAGATCGACGTCTACCGCGGCTCCACGGGTGCGGACGTGCTCAAGGACCTGGCGGACGTCGTCGCCGCCTGCCCGAGTTACACGGACTCCGACACCCACAGCAAGGTGAAGGTCACCGGCGCCGCCACGGCCGGACTCGGGGACGAGGCGTACACCATCACGCTGACCAGCAGCGCCTGGGAGACCGGCACCACGTTGATCGCCTCCCGCTCCGGCACGGCCGTCGTCAGCGTGCTGTCCACGGACGGCGCCGACAACGGGGCCGCGAGCGCGAAGAAGCTCGCTGAACACGTGCTGGCCTCGCTGAAGGCCTAGCGGCGCTCTGTCAGGACCTGTCGGCAGGCCGCCGCCGCGCTACCACGTACGGCGGGCGGCGGTGCCGCCGCCGGGCGGGTCGGCCAGGGCGATCCGGGCCGTGATGCGCTTTCCGACCGGTTCCTGCTCCACGAAGAGGTGCGCGGTGACGGCCTTGACGATCTCCAGACCGTGCTGGCCGATCCTGTCCGGGTCGGCGGGCCGGGCCATGGGGACGGTGGGGTCGTTGTCCCATACGGCGACGTCCACGCTGTCGGCGGTGAGACGCAGCTCCATCAGAACGGGACCGGGAGCGTACTTGCGGGCGTTGGTGACCAGTTCGCTGACCACCAGCTGGATGATGTCCCGCACCCGGTCGGGCACGCGCAGACGATGGTCGATGCGGGCCCGGTCGAGGAACGCGAGGGCGTGGTGGCGGGCGTCGGCGATACAGCTGTCGGCGCCGCCCATCGCGTAGGCGGTGCGCATGAGGTGCTGTCGCGGCCCGGTACAGCCGTCTCCGTCGGCATGCGATTCCACTCGTCTCGCCCTCACTCCCCCGCTCACGAGCGCCGGTACCCGCGATGCGGCTCGACATGCCCGCCACACGAGTGGCGTCCGACACAGCCCTCCGAAGCGGCCTCGAGGGACCCGGGCAGCGCAGAAGACCTTCCCCGGCGCGGACGAACGGGCGGCCCGCCCGGACCGACCGGAACCGGGTCCGGCCGAGGGGTCAGCGGGGCGGCGGAACGAGCCCCGACTCGTAGGCGGTGATGACCAATTGCACCCGGTCCCGGGCGCCCAGTTTCGTGAGCAGCCGTGACACGTGGGACTTGGCGGTGGCCGTCGTGATGAAGAGGTCCTCGGCTATCTCGGTGTTCGAGCGTCCGCGTCCGACCAGGGTCAGCACTTCCCGTTCACGCTCGGTGATGCCTCCGACCGGGCGCGGGGGGCGCTCCGGGGCAGGAGTGGGGCGCCTGACGAATTCCGCTATCAGACGGCGCGTCACACCCGGTGCGATCAGGGCGTCCCCGGCCGCGACCACGCGGATCGCCGCGAGGATGTCGTCCAACCCCATGTCCTTGACCAGGAAGCCGCTGGCGCCGGCCCGGAGTGCGCCGTACACGTGGTCGTCCTCGTCGAACGTGGTGAGGACGAGGACGCGGGTGGTCGCCGGACCGGCGGTGATCAGGCGGGTGGCCTCGATGCCGTCCATGCCGGGCATCCGGATGTCCATGACCACGATGTCGGGGTCGGTGTCCTCGACCAGTCGGACGGCCTCGGCGCCGGTGGCGGCCTCGCCCACGACCTCGAGGTCGGGGTGGTCGGCCATGAGCACCCGCAGGCCGGACCGGACCAGCGGCTGGTCGTCGGCGAGCACCACCCGGACGGTCATCGGGTGGCCGCCTGGGCTCCGGCGTGCGCGGGCAGCGGCAGTCGGGCGGCCACCCGGAAGCCCCCCTCGGGGCGCGGCCCGACGCTGAGACGGCCGTGCAGCAGGCCGACGCGCTCCCGCATCCCGACGATCCCGAAGCCGTGGACCGGACCGCCGCCGGTGGCGCCGCGTCCGTCGTCGACGATTTCCACGAGCAGTTCCTCGTCCCCGTAGTCGATGGACACCTGACAGCACGAGGTGCCCGCGTGGCGGACCACGTTGGTCAGCGCCTCCTGCACGATGCGGTAGGCGGACAGGTCGACGTCGGGCGGCAGGTGACGCTGCCGCCCGGCGCGGCGCACGTCGACGCTCACCCCCGCGTCCGCGGTCGCGGCCGCCAGCCGTTCGACGTCCGCGAGGCCCGCCGGGGGCGAGAGCGGTGACTGCTGCGAGGCGGACGCGCCCCGGTCCGCCTGACGCAGCGACACCAGGGTGCGCCGAAGGCCCGACAGCGTCTCCCTGCTGGTGGCCTCGATGACGCTCAGGGCCTCGCGCGCCTGGGCCGGCTGGGTCCGGATGACCCTGCTGCCGACGCCCGCCTGAATGGCGATGACGCCGATGCTGTGCGCCACCATGTCGTGCAACTCCCGTGCGATCCGCAGACGTTCCGTGGTCACCGCCTCGGCCACCTCCTGCGAACGCAACGCCGCCGCGTGCTCGCGGCGCTCGCGGCCGAGCAGGCCGGCCATGCAGCACGCGACCGTCGACAAGAGCGCGATCACCAGGTTGCCGGCCACTCCGTCCCCGTGTGTGAAGCCGCCGATCACCAGAAGCTGCACGGTGAGGGACGCGATCACGGCGACCGTCGCCGTCCGCCGTGGACGGGTGGCGACGATGAAGCCCAGCACGAGGTCGACCGCCACGAACGCGAGGAACTGACCCTGGTAGGCCGCCGACAGATCGTCGTCGACGGGGCTCGGAGGACCCACCACCACCGCGGTGGATCCGATGAGCGCCATGGTCAGAGCCGGCAGCGGCATACGGCGGACCGCGCCGACGAGCAGGCTCGCGGCCAGCAGGGCTCCCACCCCGTGGACCGTGCCCGAGGCCCGCGGCGCGGCCCCCACCAGCAGAACCACCGTGAGGAGGTAGAGGGCGCCGCCCGCCCAGGCCACGCCCGTCGTTCTCGTCATCGGCGGCCCTCCTTCCCGGGGACGGCGCCGCGGGGTGCGGCGCGCACGGGCAGCGAAGTGATCGACTCGGGTTCCACGTCGCGAGACTAACCGGCCGCCGTCCGCCGGGCATCGGCCCGTGGGCGTACGCCCACGGGCGAACCCCGACCTCGTGATTGCCGCCCACGGCCCCATGTCCGGAGGGGAGTCGGCCCGGCAGTGTGGCGGTCGTGATCGAAGTCAGTGAACTCACCAAGCGCTACGGCGGCAGGACGGCTGTCGACCATCTCTCCTTCACCGTGCGTCCGGGCCGGGTCACGGGATTCCTCGGCCCCAACGGAGCCGGCAAGTCCACGACCCTGCGGATGATCCTGGGTCTGGACGCCCCCACCGCCGGGGCCACCACGGTCGACGGCGTCCCGTTCCACCGTCACCCGCGCGGACTGCGGCACGTCGGGGCACTCCTCGACGCCGGACAGGTCCACGGCGGACGCAGCGCGAACGCCCATCTGTCCGCTCTGGCCCGCAGCAACGCCATCCCGCGCCGTCGGGTCGAGGAGGTGCTGCGGGAGGCGGGGCTGGCCGAGGCGGCGCATCGCCGCATCGGCGGGTTCTCCCTCGGCATGAAGCAGCGGCTGGGCATCGCGACCACCCTGCTCGGCGACCCGCCCGTGCTCATGTTCGACGAGCCGATCAACGGCATGGACCCGGAAGGCGTGCTCTGGGTGCGCCGGCTCTTCCGTCGCCTGGCCGCCGAGGGCCGCACGGTCTTCCTGTCCAGTCATCTGATGTCCGAGATGGAGAACACCGCCGACGATCTGGTCGTCATCGGCCGGGGGCGCCTCCTCGCGGCCGAGCCGCTACGGGACTTCGCGGCTCGCGGCGCCCGTCGCGGCGTCGTGGTCGTCACCCCTCAGGCGGTGGAGCTCACGGCCGTGCTCACCGCGGCGGGCGCTTCGGTCGAGCCGGAAGGCCCGGCGGACGCCGGGAGGCTCTCCGTGCGGGGCCTCGCGGCCGACCGCGTCGGAGCGCTCGCCTTCGAGAACCGTGTCCGCGTGGACGAACTGACGACCCGCACCGCATCACTCGAGGCGGCGTTCATGGAACTGACCGCCGACAGCGTCGAATACCCGGCAGGAAAGACCCGATGACGACAACCCCGACGACCACACCCGCCTCCGAGCCGCGGCCGGCCTCGGCCACGCGGCCCTGCGTGCCGCCCGCCCGCTTCCACGACCTCGTCGCCGCTGAGTGGATCAAGACGCGGTCCCTGCGCTCCACCCCGTGGACGCTCGCTCTCACCGTCCTGTTCGTCCTCGGGTCCGCCGCCGTGGCCACCTGGTCGGACGCCGCCGCGCTCTCCGGACCCGCCGCCTTCCGCCCCTTCGACGCCTACCCGCCGGCCGGCTACTGGACGCTGATCCTGGTCGCCGGCAGCATGGGCGCACTCACCGTCGTGAGCGAGTACAGCAGCGGCCTGATCCGCACCACCACCGTGGCCGTCCCGGCCCGCGGCTCGGTCGTGCTGGCGAAGGCGGCCGTCGCCGCGGCGCTGTGGACGGCGGTCGGCACGGCCGCATCCACCGGTTCCTTCCTGGTCTCCCAGGCCATTCTGGACGGGCACCAGGCCGGCGTTCCGATCACCCACCCCGGGGTGTTCCGGGCGCTGGCCGCGTCCGCGCTGCTGGCTCCGGTCAGCGCGCTGGTCGGTCTGGGTCTCGGCGTGGTGCTCCGGCACGCCGCCGGGACCATGGTCACCTGTGTCTTCGTGCTGCTGATGCTGCCCATAATGTTCTCGGAGAGCAGCCGTTGGTCGGCGGACGTCAGACACGCGCTGGTGGCGTCCGCGTGGAAGCGCCTGGTCCAGAACTGGGGGCCGGGTCCCGGTTCCCTGGACTACACCGCCACGGTCACCGGCTCCTGGATCGTCTACCTGCTCTGGCCGCTGGTCACCGTCGCGCTCGCGGTGCTCGTCGTCAGACGTCGCGACGTGTGAACGTGCCCGCCAAGGCCACACCGCGCCACCGGAGCGCCTTGCGCAGGGTCTGACTATCCGCCCACGGCCCGTGCCGTCAGCGCGACTCCCTCCGCGGTGAGCTTGACGTGCTCACCCGCATCGTCCGACGTGGCGACCTGGGTGAACTCACCGTCTTGCCACCGGAACACCGCCGGGCTCAGCGCGCCCGGTGACTCCTCGTGACCCCTGGCGGCGAACCGGGCCATGAGGTTCAGTGAGGGGACCACGTCGCTGTCGCGGATGACGTGGTAGGCGAGTCGGTGGCGGTGCGGCAGTGCGACGAGGATCCCGTCCGGCGTCGGGGCGTCCTTGCCGTACCTGCGTACGACCTCGTCCAGGACCAGGGCGAGGCTCGCGACGAAGTACGAGTCGCCCCTCAGCACGTCGAAACGGGCGCCGCTCCTGTCCTTGACCCTCTCCCTGTCGACGCGGACGGCCCGCAGGTTCTGGAACGCCCGCTCGCGCAGGGCCGTGAGGTCGCCCAGGCCGGCGAGGTGGTCCGCGGTCAGCATGTCGACGGTCTCGGGGAGGTCGAGCGCCAGCACCTCCAGCAGGCCCGGAACCGACGGGGGGCCGTATCCGAACGCCTTGAGGAGCCGGGGTTCGCCGGGAATGAACCGGGGGTGCAGCCTAGTCAGCAGCTGTTCGTGCGGCAGCGCCTTGAGGGCCTGCGGTCCGTTCAGCGAACGCACGACCCGGTCGACGTGCTGGTCCACGAGCGCGGGCCAGCGTCGAGGCCCCCGTCTGTCGTTGTGGCAGACGGCCGCGAGGTTCGTGAGTCCGGACCGCCAGCCCGAGCCCGTGGCCACGCGCCCCGGCTCGACGGTCACGTCGATGCCGCGCTCCGCGAAGGCGTCACGGACCAGAACCCGCAACCGGGCGGCCTCCGCCTCGGACAGAAACGTGAACTCCCGGTCGCGCGGCTGCTCCAGGCCGTCACGACGCTCCCCCCGCCCGAACATGCCCACAAGGCCCCCTTCGTATCGAGGACGCGGATCATAATCACGGCTGGTAAGAGCTCCTTCTCACCCGGCGGGAAGGCGCGTGCCCCGGGGGCGCGATCCCGTGGCCGGAAGGGGATCGGGCACCCGCCGCTGCCCGCGGAGTCACCGCAGCGCTCGGGCGGCGCCGGGCAGCACCGCCGGAGCTCACCGCCCGCTCACACCGACGCGGCCACCTCGGCCGCACGCCCTGGTGCGCCCGCTCACCAGGGCGTCGCGGGCTGCCCCTCGCTCGATGTCTCCTGGCCGGCCGGGAACTCGTGCTCCCACGGTCGTGGTCCCACGCCCTCCTGCCAGCGCAGGAGTTCTCGACCGTCCATGCAGACGATGCCGCACTGCCCGGCGTACTCGAGCGCGGGACCGGTGAAGTCGCTGGTGGTGACGACGACGGCGACATCGGCGCCGTGAACGGTGTAACACGTGCCGCCGAACCGCTGCATGTCCTGGGAACCGACTCGGTTGGCATCGCAGTAGCGCTTGCACTGGACGACGACCAGGCGTCCGTCCGGCGTCGTCGCCACGACGTCCGCGCCCAGGTCACCGGCCCCGCCCACGACCTCGACGTCCCGGCAGCCGTCGCGCAGGCACAGGTCGGCTATCGCCTGCTCGAACTCGTCGGGGTCCAGAGCCTCGTAAACGATCTCCTCCGTGTCGACGGCGGCCTGATCCACGGGGTCGACGAGGGGGAGCGTCCGTTCCGTGCCGTCGCGACCGGCGGGGGGCCCGGCCGCACAGCCGGGCGCCGATGCAGAGGCGGGGGCGGGTGCGGGGGCGGGGGCGTCGAGGACTTCGACCGCGGTCATCGTGGCCTCGTCCAGGGCCGCCGCGGCGCGGCGCGCGAGCCTCCCCGCCGATGTCCTGCGCCCGCCACGCCAACCCGCCACGACAGCGCCCGCTGCCACGAGCGCGAGCGCGACAGCCCAGGCGGGGCGGCGTTCGGCGGCGGCCGCAGCCGTACGGGCGACCGTGCCCACCAGGGTCAGCAGCACGGCCAGAAGGACGAAGTACAGTGCCGTCGCCCGGAGTTCGAACCGGCGGGGTCGGCGCACGGGACGCTGAGCACGTACAGGTACGGCCATGGTGAAGCTTCCTCCCCGAGGACGTCGATGAAGATCAAAAGCCGTCTTCCCAGGTACGGATGGTTTACGGATGCCTCTGTCGGGCGTCTTCGATCGCGCCCGCCCGCGACGTCGCGGTGCGGCGCCGTGCGGTGCCGTGCGGTGCGGTGAAGTCCGGCGCCGGACGAACGCCGTCGTGGCGACCGATCGGTAATCCGCCCTCCCCGGACCGCGCCCGCTCGTAGGCTGCGACCATGCAGCAATCCGAGATCATGCAGCGAGTCGTCGGCATCCTCACCGAGGCGATCGAGATGCGGCGACAGGCCCGCGAGAACCCGGCCGCCAAGGCGGTGCTGACGGGCTCCATCTCCGCGCTCCTCGCGGATACCCTGCCCGAGATCAAGCTGCCCGCCGACGCCACCGCCCAGGAGACCACGGCCATCATCACGGAGGCGCTGGGGCCGGCCATCGTCACACTTTCCACCTGCTTCTCGTACGCCTTCGTGCACCTGGCCGAGGTCCACGACGAGGGGAACACCGACACCTCGACCGCCGACGTCCTGCGGTCCCTGTCCCTCCAGTTCGCGCGACGGGACGGCGCCTGAGCCCGCCGCCGTGCCGGCCGTACCCGGGGCGCATGTCCGGCGCCCAGGCAGCCCGTCCTCGGAGTCCTCTCGTGATCGAAGCGTCCATCGCGGCCGTGCCCGGGCTGCTCGCCTCCTTCCTGGTCCTCGCCGCCCTCGTGGCGGTTCCCACCGCGCTGGCGGCGAAGGCCCTCGGCAGGCCCTGGCCGCTGCGCACGGCCCTGGCAGTCCAGCTGGCCGGCGTCCTGGCGGTGACACTGCTCCCCGGCGACGCCGGCCTCCAGGGCTGGCAGTGCGACACGGGAGCTCCCTCGCACCTGTTCACGTCGGCGGGCTCCCTGCTGAACATCGCCCTCTTCGCGCCTGCCGGGTTCCTGGCCGTCCTGGTGTTCCACCGGCCCGTCACGGTGGCTGCCGCCGGCGGCGTCCTGAGTGCGGCGGTCGAACTGGCGCAGTCGGCTGTGCCGTTGGGCCGGTCCTGCAGCGTCACCGATCTCGCGGCGAACGCGACGGGGGCCGTGGCCGGTTCCCTGGCCGGGGCGCTGTGGCTCTGGCTGCGACGCACTCCCCCGCGCAGACCGCTGCGCGATCTCCTCGGAGGCGTCGCCCTCGCCGTGGCCGGCGCGACGGCGGTGACGGCGGTCTTCGACAGCCGTGTCACCGGGGTGGACGTCGTGGCCCTCGACGAGCACGAACGCGACCTCGTCGAGTCCTCCGTCCAGGCCGGCGAGTGGCTCACTTCCGCGGCCGAGGGCATCTACGGCAGCGGCACCGAGGTCACCGGGTCCGCCACGGAGAAGAGCGGTGCTCGGCTGAAGATCACCGTGGACACCGACCGCGGCAGCGTCTCGGGCTGGTGGCCCGACAAGGAACTGCTCAGCGCCTCGTCGTCGAACCGGCGTGGTGGAGCAGGGTCCCTCACCGACAAGCAGGTCGGGGACACCGCCGACGAGTTCGCGCGTCGGTGGGTTCCGCAGTACGCCACAGGCCGCGAGCGGACGATCCGTTCCGTCGGAGACGGCCCCACCCGGATCTACCGGGTGACCTACCGGCGTCATCCGGAGGATGGACCCACGCCCGCGCGCCTCGCCCTCACCGTCGACGTCACCGCCGGTGACGGCGCCCGTGACGGCACCGGCGCCAGGGTCACCGGGTTCTCCGTCGGCAGGGCCGCGGAGCCCGTCCCGTCGGGCCGGCCTTGAGTCAGCAGGCGTCGTACTTCCAGGCGTCGCCCTCCAACACCCACGGCTGCGCCTGCTGGTCGAACTTCGGCAGCCCGGTCACCTTGTAGCCGGCGCGCCCCGTCCTGCCGGACACCTCGGCCTGCACGTCGCCCACCGCGTGGTCCGCGCCGTAGTCGGCCGACGCCTTCTTCACCACCTCGGAGTACGCGGTCTTGGTGATCTTCTTCGCGCAGCGCGCGGACAACATGCCGTACGCGGTGTCCGCGTCGCCCGCGAAGTAGGAGGCGGTGTAGACGGCGACGGCCGCCTTGAGGTCGTCGCCCTCGTGCTCCGCGGGAACGCTGATGGTGGGCTCGGCGACGGGCGTGCCCGAGTCGCTCGCGACCGGGGCGTCGTCGTCGGACGAGGAGCAGGCGGTGAGCGCGGCGAGAAGCAGGGCCGCGGTGACGATGGTGGCGCGGATGCGCATGGTGTCCCCCCTGGACGTGAAGCTTGCGCAGGAATGGTGCCACGGCGGGCAGGGAGGAAGCCCCCGCCGGGAAGGTTTCGCGAGGCCCTGTGACCAGGCTGCTGCCCAGATGTGACAGTCGGGGCGCACGACCCGTGCCTCGCTTGTCGGCCCGCTCGGCCCGGTCGCGACGGCGACGACTTCGGCCACGGGGCCGGCCGCCCCGGACGTAGGCTTCGTCCAGCACTGACATGACGGGGGCGGAGCACATGACGGCTGGGACAGCACCGAGGTGGGGGTCGGCCCTCGATTCGGTCGTGGTGTACGCGCAGGGCGCCGTCTGCCGCCGGCTGGCCCGGGGCAGTGTGCCCCCGGGCGGCCGGGTCCGTGTGACGGGTCTCCCGCGCGCGCTGGACGCCGGATCCCTGCGCGTCCGTGTCACCGGCGGCGAGCGTTCACGCGTCATCGAGGCACGCGTGGAGGTCGAGGCGGAGCCGCTCGGCGCCACCGTGCCCGACGCGTTGCGCAGCGAGGTGGAGGCGCTGCGCGAGGAGTGCGCGGCGGCGCAGGCCGGCCACGACCGGCAGGTGCGGCTGATCGACGAGGTCAGGGCGCTGCGTCCGGTCCCGCCCGCCCGCAGGCGGGACGACCCGCACCGCCGCACCCCGGTCGACGCGTGGCTGCAACTCGCGGACTTCGTCGACGAACGGCTCACCGGACTGCACTCCCGTCTCGCCGAGCTGGAGAAGGCGCTGGGCCGGGCCGAGCACGCCCTCGCGGTCGCCGCCGACCGGCTGGCACGCGCCTCCACCGACGCGCCGGCCGACCACGTGCGGACCACGGTCTCCGCGCTGGTGACCTTCGACGGCGCCGGGGACGCGGAAGTGGAGCTGGAGTACGCGGTGCCCGGCGCGGTCTGGGCGCCCGCCTACCGGCTCACGCACCGTCAGGGCGAGCGCAGCGGCCGTCTGGTGCTGCGCGCCTCCGTCGCTCAGCGCACCGGCGAGGACTGGACCGGCGTCCGGCTCGCCCTGGCCACCGCCGATCTCGGGCGCCGTACCGATCTGCCCAGGCTGCGCTCGCTGCGCATCGGACGTCGTCAGACGGACCCCACGCCGTCCGGCTGGCGCGAGCCTCCGTCGGGCCTGGCCGACCTCTTCGCCGGATACGACGCGGCCGGTCGCCGCCCCGCCGTGGCACGGGCGGCAGGCGGAATCGGGGGCGGTCCTGTGCCCGTGGCTGCGGCCGGCGCCCCGGTGCCCCCGCCGCCTCCTCCGCCGATGACGCCCATGGCGCCGCAGGGTTACGGCCAACCGCTCGCCGCAGCCCATGGTTACGGCGCACCGCCCCCGGCTCCCGGCGGCACCCCTCCGCAGGCCTTCGGCGGCGGAGGGGAAGGCCACGCCCAGCCCGCTTTCTCCGGCCCGGCGGGACCAGGCCGCTCTCCCGCCGCGGCCGCCGCCATGCCGCCGGCCGCCATGCCCGCGGCCCCCGGCCGGGCCGCGCCGCGCCGGGCTTCCTCATCCGCACCCGCGGTCCCCGGTCAGGCCGGTCCGCCGCGGCCGAGCGGATCCGAGCTCGACTACACGGCTCTCGTCCTGTGCGGACCGGACGAACAGCCCGCTCGTCGCGGCCGGCTGTTCCCCGACGTCCCCTTCGACCCGACGGCAGCCGAGTACCGCCGCCGCGCCGAGAGCGTGGCCGCGCTGCCGCTGCCCGCCCACGCCGTACGGCCCCGGGAGTCGACGGGTTCGTTCGACCACCGCTACGACGCCGTCGCCCGCGCCGACATCCCGTCCGACGGCGCCTGGCACACCGTCACCGTCGGTGAGATCTCGGTCGGTCTGCGCCCCGAGTACCTCTGTGTGCCGTCCGTGGAGCAGACCGTGTACGCGACGCTGGAACTCTCCAACGCCACCGACCAGGCTCTGCCGGCGGGCCCCGTGGAGATCACCGCCGGCGACGACTTCCTGCTGACCGCGGCCTTGCCCACCCTCGCGCCCGGCGGTGTGTGCCGGGTGGGGCTGGGCCTGGCCGAGGGCATCCGGGTGACCCGCCGCACGAATCTGCACGAGTCGACCTCAGGGCTGCGCAACACCACCACCGTGCTCGACCACCGCGTCCACGTGGAGCTGGCCAACCGGCTCGCCGAGCCCGTCACCGTCGAGGTCCGCGAACGGGTACCGGTCTCCTCCGACCCGGACGTCCGGATCGAGGAACGGGCCGACTGGACCGCGCCGCCCACGGACACCGCCGAACACCACGTGCCCGGCACCCGCGTCTGGCGGGTGGAGCTGCCCGCCGGCGCCACCACCGCCCTCGACGGCGGCTACGAGATCCGCATCCCCTCCGCCAAGACCTTGGCCGGCGGCAACCGCAGGAGCTGACGCACCATGTCCACGGCACCCGAGCCGATCCCCCTGCCCGTCACGGCCGTCACCTGCCTGGAGGACCGCGCCCACGTCGAGCGCACCGCCGTCCTCGACCTCGAGGCCGGGATCCAGCGGCTGCGTCTGGGGCCGGTGAGCGCGCTGGCCGTCGATCGGACCCTGCACGCCGAGATCACCGCCGACGCCCCGGCGACCGTGCTCGACGCGCGGATCGTCCGTGGCTGGAGCCCCCGCGGGCCCCGGCCCACCGACGACGACAGCGCCCTGCGGCACCGCGTGCACGCCCTCGAAGAAGAGCTGCTCGTCCTGGGCCGGCAGCGCGACCGGCTGCACACCCGCCTCGACACACTCGGCCGTCTCGCCGCCGATGTGTTGCGTGAGATCGGTGAGGGCGCCGGTCACGGAGAGGTCGAAGGGCCCCGCTGGGACCGTGAACTGGACCGTCTGGACGGCGAGCGGGATTCCCACGGAGAGCGACTGCGCATCGTGGAGGCCAGGTTCGCCGCCCGCACCGCCGAACTCGCGGCGGCCCGGGGGGCCGTGGAGGCGGCCGAGGAAGAACCGGCCGAACTGACCGGCCACATCGAACTGACGGTGCAGGCGGCGGCCGCGGGGCCGGCCGGTCTGCGGCTGAGCCACCTCACCGCCTGTGCGCTGTGGCGGCCCGTCTACCGGGCCGTGCTCGAGGGAGACTCCCTTTCACTGGAGACCGACGCCATGGTCTGGCAGCGCACCGGCGAGGACTGGTCCGATGTGACGTTGACCCTGTCCACGGCCCGTTCGGCGCAGGCCGCCGTTCCGCCGCGGCTGCGGGAGGACCGGCTCACCCTCCAGGACCGCTCCCCCGCGGAACGCCGCAGCGTCGACGTCGAACTGCGCGAGGAGGAGATCGCCGACCTCGGCCCGGCGCCGGTGGTCGGCCTGCCGGGAGTGGACGACGGCGGCGAGACGCGGGTGCTGCATGCCCCCGCGCCGGTACGGGTCCCCGGGGACGGGCGCGCCCACCGCGTACCGCTCTCCGCGTTCACCACGACGGCGAGCGTGGAGCACGCCTGTGCGCCCGAGCTGTCCCCGCTGGTCACCCAGGTGGCCCGGTTCGACAACCTGTCCGGCCACGCCCTGCTGGCCGGCCCGGTCGACCTGGTGCGCCGCAGCGGGTACAGCGGCCGCGGCGCCCTGGACTTCACCGCTCCCGGAGCCCGCGTCGAACTCGCCTTCGGCAGCCTCGACGACCTCCGCGTCGTCCGTGACGCCGAAGAGGTGCGCGACACCTCCGCCCTCACCCAGCGAACCGTCCTGACCCGTACCGTCCGACTGCATCTGTCCCGCTTCTCCGCCCCGGACGACACCCCCGACGCCTCCGACGCCTCCGACGCCTCCGACGGATCAGTGATCGTCGTGCGGGAACGGATGCCTGTCTCCGAGATCTCAGCCGTGCAGACGCGCCTGCGCGACGACGCCTGCTCCCCCGCGCCCGACGCGGTCGACGCCGACGGCATCGTCCGGTGGAACCTCGTCCTCGCACCCGGCGGCCACCGCACCGTCACCCTCGTCTACGAGGTGACGGCGAGCAGCAAGGTCAGCGGCCTGTGACGGACGGACCGGGAGCCGGGCTCCGTAGAAGGACCGAGACCGTCAGGCGGTGACGGACGCGTTCACGGCCTGCTCCCAGAGCTCCAGCCCCGAGCGGAGAAGTTCACGCACCGCTCCGGTCTCCTCGTCCGTCCAGGCTCCGTCTCCGGCGGTCGGCTCGAGGGCTTCGCCGCCGAAGATCTTCTCGTAGGCGCGGTCCTGGAGCGGTCCCCGAGAGGGCAGGGCCGGGTGGCCGTCCAGGCTGTGGGAGAGGTCGTCGAAGAAGTTCCAGGCTTCCAGCAGCAGTCCCGCCGGAACCGGGCCGTGGTCGGGGTGTTCCGCCCACCGGCGGACGACGGCGAGATCGAGAGCGGCCTCGCCCTCCCGGACGAGCTCCCAGCCGTTGCGGTCGCAGTGGTCCTCGAGGGTGTCGGCGTCGTGGAACGCGAGGAGCCTTCCCAGGTCGTCGACAGCGAGCGCAGCGGGGTCGTCGCCCTCGCCGGGGCGCCAGATCAGGGTCAGCTCCCCTCTCGTGGCGGCGATGCGGTACGGATAGCAGTCGGCCATGAGGGATCTCCCGCGGTGCTCCGGTGTCGTGGCGCGGCGGCCACGGGGAACATCCTGCCTGCTCGTGCCGTCGGACGGTGACCGCGTTTACGCAGGCTCGCGCCGGGAGGCGAGGGGAGGCGGCGGACGGCTCTCTCACACGCGTCACACGAGCTGGTAGCCGCGCAGATCCGTGAGCAGAAGGTAGGTGTCCTGCAGGGACCCGGAGGTGTCGCCGAGGGAGCGGTAGATGCCCCACTTCGGGCGCACCCGGTCGGCCAGGAAGGTGTCGACGCCGGTCTTCGAGGCGTCGACGACGGTCGCGCCGCCGCTCTTGAGGATCCACCGGACCGAGCCCGCCGAGCCGTTGCCGACCTTGATCTGGAAATCGACGTCGGTCCACCTGTCGTGCAGCGGTTCCAGGTCGGTGCGGCCGACGAGGATGTCGTCGACGGCGAGTCTCAGCTCGATGGTCTGCCGGCCGTTCACCCTGCGCAGTGACTGCACGACGATCGGGGAGGTGCCGTTGCCCGGCTGCTTCATCTGCATGATGTGCGTGAAGGTGGTGGTCGCCTTGAGCGAGCCGGGGATGTACATCGAGTAGGTGACCCGCCAGGTCTGACCCGGGCCCCAGGTGAGGTAGTCGGCGCCGCTTCCGTTGCGCAGGCCGGTGACCTCCTGGCGCTGACGGTCGGTCGAGGTGTCCCGGTCGGCCTTGTGCATGGTGAAACGCCAGTTGTCGCCCTCGGTCCGGATGTGCGGCTGCCCGCCGGGGTGGGAGTCGGCGCGGTCGTCCTCGACGGTCTCGAAGGCGCCGAGTCCGTCACGGCGTGCCGTCGGGGCCCACTTCTGCTGCCAGGAGGCGGCGTGCGCGGCGCCGGGCAGGCCGACGACCGAGGCCGTCGCCGCACCGCCGAGCGCCGCGCCGAGCAGGGTCCTGCGGGATGTGCTCAAGACTGGCTCACCTCGTTCACTCCCAGAGTTCACGTATATGACCCAGATTCACACAGCAGTTCCTGGGGTGTGCAACAGAGTCCCGGCCGGACCGGGCGCGGCCAATGGTCCGGACCGATGAGGTCCGGTTCGATTCCGGCCAATCTCCCGTCCCCCGCAGGGGGTTGACGGCATCGAGGACGAGGGTCCACGTTGTACCGCACCCAGTAAGGAAACTTTCCTAACAGAAGGGTCCCCACCGTGCGCCCTCGATCACTGACCGTCACGGCTGCCGCGCCGCTCTCCTGGCCACCGCCTTCCTGCCCTCGAACGCCTCCGGTCTCGCCCGGGGCTCCGGTGCGGACGCCGACCGCCCCGCCGCGGCGCAGGAGGGATCGGTCAGCGCCGCCGCCCTGCTGGCCAAGGTGACGTCGTGCTCGCAGATATCGAGCGGCAAGTACCGGACCGACGAGGAGACCTCGGCCACCGTCCCCGTGTGCGGCAAGAACGGCGCGGTCTTCTGGAAGGCCGACATGGACGTCGACTGCGACGGGCAGCGGACCTCCAAGTGCAGCGAGGCCACCGACCCCTGGTACCAGGACGACACGGCCTTCCACCAGTCGGACGGCAGGCCTCTGCGCGCCGACGCCCTCCCCTACGTCGTCGTGCCCAGCTCCAGCTCGCTGTGGAACTACGGCTCCGCCGGCATCAAGGGCGGCGGGGTGGTCGCGGTGATCTACCAGAACAAGGTGGAGTACGCGGTCGTCGGCGACACCGGCCCCACGAAGATCATCGGCGAGGCCTCGTACGCGACGGCCAAGGCGCTCGGCATAAATCCGGACCCGGAGAACGGCGGCGCCGACTCCGGCGTCACCTACATCCTCTTCAAGAACTCGAAGGCGTCCCCCATCGAGAGCCACAGCGCGGCGGTCGGCCTCGGGGACCGGCTGGCCCAGGCGTTCCTCCGCGACAACTGACGCACCCGTGCGGCGTGGTCACAGCTGCCACACCACCGGCAGCGAGGCGTCCGCGCCGTCCGCGGAGTAGTCGTGGGCGACGTCGAGCAGGTCGCCCATCCGCGCCTGCCACGCGGTGTTGACGGGCAGCTTCTCGAGTTCGGCGATCATCGCCGGGTAGTCCTCGACGTCCAGCAGGTGGAACAGGTCCGTGCCGCTGCGCCAGATGGTCCACTCGGTCACCCCCGCGGCGCGGATGGCGGCGGTCAGTTCCTCGGGCACCTCGCGGTGCGCGGCCTCGTACTCCGCGACACGGTCGGCGCGGACCTTGGTGTGCAGGGCGACCCTCATGACGGCTCCTCGGACGGCGTTGCTCCATCTGCCCGGGCGGCGTGCCCGGCAGGGGCGGTCCGCCCGCCCGGCGCGGCCGAGGGGACGGGGGTGCGGGGGTCGAGCAGTCCCTCGGCTCGCAGCTCGTCCCACAGGGCGTCCGGGATCGGGCGTCGCAGCTGGTGCACGGTGTCGTGCACCTCCTGCGGCGACCGGGCGCCGGTCAGGACGCTCGTCACCGCGGGATGACCGAACGGGAAGCGCAGCGCGGCGGCACGCAGCGGCACGCCGTGGCGCTCGGAGACCGCCAGCAGCCGCAGCGCCCGGTCGAGCACCGGCCGGGGAGCCGGTGCGTAGTCGTAGGTGGCGCCGGGCCGGGGCGCGGTGAGCAGACCGGAGTTGAACACCCCGCCGATGACGACGGCGCGGCCGCGGGCTGCCGCCTCCGGGAGCAGTTCGGCGAGCCCGTCCTGGTCCAGGAGCGTGTAGCGGCCGGCCAGCAGGACCACGTCGATGTCGGTCTCGCGCACGAACCGGGCGGGCAGTGCCGACTGGTTCATTCCGATCCCGATCGCGCCGATCACGCCTTCTGCGCGCAGCCGCTCCAGCGCCGGGTACGCCTCGCGCAACGCCTGCTCGGCATGGGCGTCGGGGTCGTGCAGCAGGGCCATGTCGACGCGGTCGACCCCGAGCCGTTCAAGGCTGGCCTCCAGGGACCGCAGCACCCCGTCGGCGCTGAAGTCCCACACCCTGCGGTGAGTGGCCGGGACGGCGAAGCCGTGTGCCAGGTCGTCGCCTGCGCCCCCCTGCGGATGCGGGACGAGCAGCCGCCCCACCTTGGTGGAGAGGGTGTAGGCGTCACGGGGGCGGTCGCGCAGCGCGGCGCCCAGCCGGCGTTCCGACAGGCCGAGCCCGTAGTGGGGCGCGGTGTCGAACGTGCGGATGCCGGCGTCCCATGCGGCGTCCACGGTGGCACGGGCGTCGGCGTCGGAGACCGGTCGGTAGAGGTTGCCGAGTGCGGCGCAGCCCAGCGCCAGCTCCGCGACCCTTGCCGTGCCCGCACCCGGCCCGGTGGTCGTCACGACGGGTCCGCGGGCCGCAGCCGCAGTCCCTGCATGCCCCCGTCCACCGCGAGCGAGGCGCCGGTGACGGAGGCCGCGGCGGGACTCGCCAGGTAGACGATGGCCGCGGCGACTTCGTCCGCGGTGACCAGGCGTCCCATGGGCTGGCGGGCGTTGAGCGCGGCGCGCTCGCGCTCGGGGTCGTCCGCTGTGTCGAGAAGCCGGGAGACCCACGGTGTGTCGGCGGTGCCCGGGTTGACGCAGTTGACGCGGATGCCCTCGCGGACGTGGTCGGCGGCCATCGCGAGAGTGAGCGAGAGGACCGCCCCCTTGCTGGCGCAGTACAGGGCCCGCTGCGGAAGGCCCGCGGTGGCCCCGATCGAGCAGGTGTTGACGATTGCCGCATGGGCGGAGCGACGCAGATGCGGCAGGACGGCGCGGGTGACGCGCACGATGCCGACGACGTTGACGTCCAGGACCCGGTGCCAGTCGTCGTCCGTGTTGTCCTCGACGGTGCCCACCGCGCCGATGCCCGCGTTGTTCACCAGGATGTCCAGGCCGCCGAGCCGCTCGGCGGCCCGTTCTACGGCGGCGCGCACCGACGAGTCGTCTGTGACGTCGGCCTGGAAGGCGAGCAGCGGTTCGCCGACGCCGTCCGGGGCGAGGTCGAGGACGGCGACCGACGCGCCCCGCGCCGCCAGTGTGCGGGCTGTCGCAAGCCCGATGCCGGACGCGCCCCCGGTGACGATCGCCCTGAGCCCTGACAGATCGGTCATGCGGTCCCTCCCTGAGCTGCGCGGTCGGCGGCCCAGAACGCGCCGTCCGGGTAGTGGTACGCGGCGATGGACTCCTCCCGCATGGTGGCGGAGAATCCGGGCGCGAGCGGCGCGCGGTAACGGCCGTCGCGCATGATCACGGGCGCGGTGAAGTGCTCGTGGAGGTGGTCGACGAACTCGATGACGCGGTTCTCGGTCGTGCCGGAGAGCGCCAGGTAGTCGAACATCGACAGGTGCTGCACCAGCTCGCAAAGGCCCACCCCGCCGGCGTGCGGGCAGACCGGCACCCCGAACTTGGCGGCGAGCAGCAGGATCGCGAGGTTCTCGTTGACGCCGCCGACCCGGGCCGCGTCGATCTGCAGGACGTCGATGGCGCCGGCCTGGAGGAGCTGTTTGAAGACGATGCGGTTCTGCACGTGCTCGCCGGTGGCGACCTTCACGGGCGCGACCGCCCGGCGGACGGCGGCGTGGCCGAGGATGTCGTCCGGGCTGGTGGGCTCCTCGATCCAGTACGGGTCGAACTCGGCGAGCGCGTTGGTCCACTCGATCGCCTCGTCCACGTTCCATCGCTGGTTGGCGTCGATGGCGATGCGGATTCCGCTGCCGACGGCGGCGCGGGCGGTGCGCAGGCGACGGATGTCGTCGTCCAGGTCCGCGCCGACCTTCAGCTTGATCTGGGTGAAGCCGTCGGCGACGGCCTGCTTGGCCAGCCGGGTGAGCTTGTCGTCGGAATAGCCGAGCCAGCCCGGGGAGGTGGTGTAGCCCGGGTAACCGTCCCGCAGCAGAGTCGTCTCCCGCTCCGCGATGCCGGTGCGGCCCTCGCGCAGCAGCCTCAGGGCGTCCTCGGGGGTGAGCGCGTCGGCGATGTAGCGGAAGTCGACCTGGGAGACCAGCCACTCGGGTTCGGCGTGGGCGAGCAACTGCCACAGCGGCTTGCCCTCGCGCTTGGCGGCGAGGTCCCACACGGCGTTGAGCACGGCGCCGATCGCCATGTGCATCACGCCCTTCTCGGGGCCGAGCCACCGCAGTTGACTGTCGCCGATCAGATCGCGGCTGAGCGAGCCGGGGTCGGCGCACAGTTCCTGGACGCTCCGCCCGACGATGTGGGGTCTCAGCGCCCCGATCGCCGCGACCTGGACATCGTTGCCCCGTCCGATGGTGAAGGTGAAGCCGTGGCCCTCGTGTCCGTCACCGGCGTCGGTGCTCAGGACGACATAGGCGGCGGAGTAGTCGGGATCCGGGTTCATCGCGTCGGAGCCGTCCAGTTCCCGCGAGGTGGGGAAGCGGACGTCGTAGGTGTCGACCGCGGTGATCCGGGCGGAGGTTGCAGTCAAGGTGCTGCCTTTCACGCTTGGGCGAAGGTCTGGCGCTGGGCGCCGAGGCCGTCGACGGAGAGCTCGACGGTGTCGCCGGGGCGGAGGTAGGGGGTTCCGGGGAGGCCGAGAGCCACACCCGCGGGCGTTCCGGTGTTGATCACGTCGCCCGGTTCCAGGACCATGTACCGGCTCAGGTAGGACACGAGGTGGTCGACCGCGAAGATCATGTCCCCGGTGTGGCCCTGTTGCCGTTTCACGCCGTTGACGCTCAACTGCAGAGCGAGGTTCTGCGGGTCGCCGGCCTCGTCGGCGGTGACCAGCCAGGGGCCCAGCGGGTTGAAGGTCTCGCAGGACTTGCCGAGGTCCCACTGGGACGAGTACTCGAGCTGGAACTCGCGTTCGGAGACGTCGTGACTGATCGCGTATCCCGCGATCACGGCGCGTGCGGCCTCGGGGCCGTCGAGATAGCGGGCCCGCCGGCCGATGACGACCGCGAGTTCGACCTCCCAGTCGGTCTTCACGGAGCCCCGGGGGATCAGCACCTCGTCGTACGGGCCGACGACCGTGCCCGGGTCCTTCATGAAGACCACCGGGCGCGGGGGGATCGCCGCTCCGGTCTCGGCGGCGTGGTCGCGGTAGTTCAGACCGACACAGACGATCTTGCCGGGACGGGTCACGGGAGCGCCGACGCGCAGGCCGGCCGGGTCGATCTCGGGCAGTTCGCCTGCCGTGACGGCCACGCGGGCCCGGTCGACTCCGCCCGAGGCCAGGAAGACGCCGTCGATGTCCGGCGTCACGGACGACAGGTCGAGCAGCCGGCCGTCGTCGGTGCGGACGGCGGGGCGCTCCTGTCCGGGGGCGCCGACTCGAAGCAGTTTCACTGGGGCAACTCCTCTGCCGTGCGGGTTTTTGCCGTGCGGGTTCCGTCTGAGGGCCGACCTGCCGTGGGGCGGGCCGGTCGGGTCGTCCGGGCTTGGACCGTTCCGCGGTACTCATGCGTCCGCGCACCCAGTCATCGGATGTATGGCGGCAGAGCGACCATAGATGCGGAATCCGCACCTGACAATGGATTCCTCGGATGTATTTCCGGGCCCGTGTCGGCCCAGCACCTTCCGGGCCCCGTCCGTCATGGCCGCGCCCAGGAGTGAGTGGCGCCACACGTGCCACCATCCGATGAATCCCGTGCCGTGCGGTCGGTGGTCCGCCTCGGCGGGGGCGGGATGGGCGGACATGACAATGATTGTCCCGAAGAAGGACCCCGCCCTCGCGGCGGGCCCGTCCGGCCCGCCGCCGCCCGGCCGTCGGCGCCGTTGCCGAATCGTGAGCCCGCAGCAACCCGCCGCCCGATCCCTGCGCAGCCTTGAAATCCCAGGTCGGACGGTATGACGGCCGACAATCCCGGGAGGCGGGGCAACGCCTGGGCGGCTCGCGGCACGATGTGCCGCAAATCGTCGGCCCGCGGAGTCTTGTCAATCTCGGCAACGTCGTCGTAACGTCCTGGTCGTCCGAGATACATCGGAGGAATGGTTCGCATCGTCCGGTGCGCCGTTCGGGCCGCACCCGTGTGGCCGCCCGCTGCCGCCGTCTCGGTCACCGGCTGACCCTCATTCCCCTTCTCCTCGGGCACGATCCGCGCATTCGACACCAGGATCGGCACCTGCCCGGCCGGCGCCTCCGCCCCCTCCCGACAGGCGGGTACGCCTCCCCTCCCACCGTCGCCCTGCGGCCCCGCGCCCCTGGCTTAGGAGAGAACACGGCCATGAAGCTCGCTCACACCCGCTCCACCGCCGCAGCAGTCACCGCCGTCGTCGCGGTCCTGGCCCTCGCCACCGCGTGCAACCGCGAGAGCGCCGGCTCGACGTCCGCGGGCGGCGACAAGCCCGCCCTCGGCATCGACCTGCCGCGTTCCGACTCCGACTTCTGGAACTCCTACGCTCAGTACCTCAAGGGCGACATCAAGACGGACGGCGTCAACGCCCTGCCCTTGAGCAACTCGCAGAACGACGTCACCAAGCTGGTCGCCAACGTCCAGGTGTTCCAGAACACCGGAGCCAAGGCCGTCGTCATGGCCCCCCAGGACACCGGCGCGATCGCGTCGACCCTCGACACCCTCGCGTCGAAGAAGATCCCGGTGGTCAGCGTGGACACCAGACCCGACAAGGGCGACGTCTACATGGTCGTCCGCGCGGACAACCGCGCGTACGGCACCAAGGCCTGCGAGTTCCTCGGCAAGCAGCTGGGCGGCACGGGCAAGGTCGCCGAACTCCAAGGGGCCCTGGACTCGATCAACGGGCGCGACCGCTCCGAGGCCTTCGCGGAGTGCATGAAGACCAAGTTCCCGAAGATCAAGGTCTTCGAGCTGCCCACCGACTGGAAGGGCGACGTGGCCTCCGCCAAGCTGCAGAGCCTGCTCGCCCAGCACCCCGACCTGAACGGCGTCTACATGCAGGCCGGCGGTGTCTTCCTGCAGCCGACCCTGGCCCTGCTGGAGCAGAAGGGACTGCTCAAGCCCGCAGGCCAGAAGGGCCACATCTCCATCGTCTCCAACGACGGCATCCCGCAGGAGTTCGACGCGATCCGCAAGGGCCAGATCGACGCCACCGTCTCCCAGCCCGCGGACCTCTACGCCAAGTACGCGCTGTACTACGCCGAGGCCGCAGCCGAGGGGAAGACCTTCAAGCCGGGCGCCACCGACCACGACTCCACCATCATCAAGATCCCCAACGGCCTCGAGGACCAGCTGCCGGCACCGCTGGTCACCAAGGACAACGTGGACGACAAGACCCTGTGGGGCAACAACGTCGGCTGACGGCCGCCGGCCCCAGCACACCGCGCCGGGGGACGGACCACGCCCGAGGCCCGCCCCCCGCCGGCCCGGGTGCACACCCGCCCCCGGTCCCAGCCCCCCGTACACGAAGGACGGTATCCACCATGGCGGACACCGCGACCGCCTCTGCGGCCGGCCCCGGCACCCCGGCCCCGGTGGCCGAGGCGACCGGCATCAGCAAACGATTCGGCGCGACCGTGGCGCTGCGCGACGCCCGTATCGCCGTCGCCCCCGGTGAATCGCACGCCCTGGTCGGACGCAACGGCGCCGGCAAGTCGACGCTCGTGTCCATCCTCACCGGCCTCCAGCAGCCCGATACCGGAAGCCTGCGCTTCGCCGGCGAGGCCGCCCCCGCCGTCGGCGACATCGACGCCTGGCGCTCCCGCGTCGCCTGTGTCTACCAGCGTTCCACGATCATCGGTGAGCTGACCGTCGCGGAGAACCTCTTCCTCAACCGGCAGAGCGGCGGCGCCGTCCGGCCCATCCGCTGGAAGCGACTGCGCCGGCGTGCCGAGGAGCTGCTCGGCGAGTACGGCGTGGCCGTCGACCCCGCCGCGCGGGCCAGGGACCTCACCGTCGAGCAGCGTCAGTTCGTCGAGATCGCGCGGGCCCTGTCCTTCGGCGCGCGCTTCATCATCCTCGACGAGCCGACGGCCAAACTCGACGCCCGCGGCATCGAGCGGCTTTTCGACAAGCTCCGCGACCTCCAGCGTCAGGGCGTCGCCTTCCTCTTCATCTCGCACCATCTGCAGGAGGTGTACGACCTCTGCACCACGGTCACCGTCTACCGCGACGCGGCCCACATCCTCACCGCGCCCGTCGCCGAGCTCGGACACCAGGCCCTGGTGGAGGCCATGACCGGCGAGTCGGCCGGCGCGCTCCCCCCCCCCCCCCGCCCCCGGGCCGCCCGGGCGGACGCCGCGGAACTGCTGACGCTGGACGCGCTGACGCTGCCCGGCGCCTGCGAGGACATCTCCTTGACGGTCCGCTCCGGCGAGGTCGTCGGGCTCGCCGGGGCGACGGCCAGCGGCAACGTGCAGGTGGGTGAGGCGATCGCCGGGCTGCACCGGGCCAGGACGGGCCGGATCTCGGTGCACGGCAGGCCCGTGCGCACCGGCAGTGTGCCGTCCGCGCTCGCCGCCGGGGTCGGATTCGTCCCCGAGGACCGCCACCTCCAGGGACTGGTCGGCAACCGCAGCGTGGCGGAGAACGCGACCCTGACCGTCACCGACCAGCTCGGCCCGTTCGGCACGGTGCTCCCCGCCCGGACCAGGGCGTTCGCCCGGAACATGATCCGCGACCTCGACATCAAGACCCCCGGAGCCGGCACCCCGGTCTCCGCCCTCTCCGGAGGCAACCAGCAGAAGGTCGTCGTCGCACGCGCCCTGGCCACCGTCCCCGACGTACTGGTGGCCATCCGGCCCACCAACGGCGTGGACGTCAAGTCCAAGGAATTCCTGCTCGCCAGGATCCGGCAGGTCGCCGACGACGACAAGGCCGCGCTGATCGTCTCCGACGAGCTGGACGACCTCAAGGCCTGCGACCGGGTCGTCGTCATGTTCCACGGGCGGGTCGTCGCCGAGTTCGCCCGCGGCTGGAAGGACGAGGACGTCGTCGCCGCCATCGAGGGCGTCTCCGGCGGCGCCACCCACGTCATCGCGTCACCCCTGTCCGCCTCATCCGGCGCAGACGAGCACGGAAGGTAGTCATGTCCGCCACCACAGATCTCACCGAGCCCACCGCGAGCAAGGCCGGGCCGGCCGGCGGCGACGCCGTCCGCCGCCCGGTCGACCTCGGACGCTTCCGTGAGCTGTCCCTGGTCCCGGCGATCCTCGTCCTCGGCCTGATCGGGTTCATCGTCTCGCCGGCCTTTCTCACCGCCGACAACCTGATCGGTGTGGCCCAGCAGTCCACCGAGCTGAGTCTGCTGGTGCTCGCCACGACGTTCATCCTGATCGCCGGACGGATGGACCTGTCGCTGGAGTCCACCATCGGCGTGGCCCCCGTCATCGCCGTCTGGCTCGTACTGCCCTCCAGCGGCGGCCGGTTCAACGGGCTCGGCCTCCTCCCCGAGTGGACGGCCGTCCCGCTCTGCCTGCTGGTCGGCGCGCTGATCGGAGCCGTCAACGGCTTCCTCATCCTCAAGCTGCGCCTCAACGGCTTCATCGTCACGCTCGGCGCCCTGACCATGCTCCGCGGTCTGCAGGTCGCCCTCTCCGAGGGCCAGTCCATCGTCGAGCTGCCCTCGTCCTTCACCTATCTGGGCAAGGCGTCCTGGCTGGGCATGCCCGCCGCCATCTGGGTGTGCGCGCTGCTCTTCGCCCTCGGGGGCAGTGCACTGGCCTGGCTCCGTCACGGCCGGGCGCTCTACGCGATCGGCGGCAACGCGGAGGCGGCCCGTACCGCCGGCATCCGCGTCGACCGCATCGTGTGGATCGTCCTCATCCTCGGCAGCGTCCTCGCCGCGTTCGCCGGCATCCTCTACAGCGGCCACTACGGCTCCATCTCCGCCACCCAGGGCAGCGGCTGGATCTTCCAGGTCTTCGCCGCGACCGTCATCGGCGGGGTCAGCCTCAACGGCGGCAAGGGCTCCGTGTTCGGCGCCCTCACCGGCGTCCTCACCCTGCAGCTGGTCGTGAACGTCATGACGCTGGCGGGCGTGCCTCCGCTGTGGAACCAGTTCCTCAACGGCGCCATCATCATCGTCGCCCTGGTCATCTCCCGCTTCGCCTCCGGCGAGAAGCAGGAGTAACCGCCTCCCGCCTGCGGCTCCGCCGGCGTCATGCCGGGCCCGGCAGAGCCGCCGCCCCCCCACCCCCAGCACCGAGAGGCACGCGCGTGGCACTGACGGACGACGCGATCGACAAGATCAAGGCGATGATCGTCGCAGGCGAGCTCGCGCCCGGTTCCCGGCTGCCGAAGGAAGAGGTCCTCGCCGAACAGCTCGGACTGTCCCGGAGCTCGCTGCGTGAGGCCGTCCGTGCGCTGGCCGCCATGCGGATCCTGATCACCCGCCAGGGCGACGGCACCTACGTCTCCAGCCTCGAGCCCCATCTCCTCCTGGAGACCCTCTCCTTCGCCGCCGACGTCTCCCAGGGCCACGCGGCTCTGCAGTTGCTGCAGGTGCGCCGGCTGCTCGAACCGCAGGCGACCGGACTGGCCGCGGCGCTGCTGACGCCGAAGGACCTCCGGGAACTGCGCGACATCCTGGACCGGTCCCGGACCGTCGCCACGGTGGAGGAGTTCGTCGCCCATGACACGGCCTTCCACCTCAGGATCGTCGAAGCCGTCGGCAACCCCGTGCTGTCGATGCTGCTGCAGGTGGTCTCCACCCGCACACAGCGCGTCCGCATCGTCCGCGGCAGCCGGACCCGTCACGCCCTGGACCACGCCCATCGGGACCACGAGCAGATCCTCGCCGCGCTCATCTCACGCGACGCCCTGCTCGCCGCGTCGGCCGCGACCGTCCACATCACCGCCGTCGAGCAGTGGCTGGCCGCCAGCCTGACCGACGCCTCGGACGAACCGGCGGCGACCGAATCCGTCGGCCCTTCCCCCGACGCCGCGGCCGCCCCCTCCGCCTCGCCCCCGGCCTCTGCCCCACCCCGTGCGGGCGGCGGCCCGGCCCGCGTCCCGGGCGCGACCTCAGGTCCGGCGCCGCCTGCCGCCCGATCGGGTTCCGGCCCGCACCACGAGCGCACGGGCGTCGCACCGACCCGCTGAGACGCGGCGTCGGGCGGCGCACCGTGGACGCACCGGGCGCTCACCCGGGCCGCCGGCGGCGCGAGCCCTTCCTGTGCAGGCGCGCCCGTCCTGCGCAAGCGAACCCTTCCTTGTGCGGGCGAACCCTTCCTCTGAGGGCGCGCCGCTACTCGGCGGCCGCGCCCTCGGGTGCGTCCTCCCCCTTGCCCCGCCCCTCGATCTTCAGCAGCAGCCCCAGCAACGCCTCCCGCTCGGCCTCCGCCAGGCCCTCGAAGCACTCCGCGAGCACCTGAGCAGCGTCGCCGACCTCGCGGCCGGCTACCTCCGCCTGCTGCACGACCGACATCTGTCCGACGTCCTGGTCGTCGGCTCCTCACTGGGCGGCTGGATCGGCGCGGAGCTGGCCGCGGCCGACACAGAAGGCCTGATCAGCGGACTGATCCTGCTGAACGCGGTGGGCATCGAGGTCGCCGGCGAACCCGTCCAGGACTTCTTCGCCCTGGACGCGCGAGGCGTGGCCGAGCACGCGTTCCACGACTCCGAGCGCTTCTACGTCGACCCCGCGACCGTGCCGGCCGATCGCCTCGCCGCCGTCCAGGCCGACATGGCCGCCCTGCGGGTCTTCTCCGGCGGCCCCGCCATGAGCGACCCCGCCCTCCGTCCCCGCCTCGCGGCCGTCGACGTCCCGACCCTCGTCCTGTGGGGCGAGAGCGACCGCATCGCGACGCCGGCCTACGGCGAGGAGTACGCCGCGTCCTTCGGGAACGCCCGCTTCGCAGTGGTCGCCGAAGCGGGCCACCTGCCCCACCTCGAACAGCCCGCACGCACCTTCGCACTGATCGACGCCTTCGCCGCGCAGACCGCACGCCGCCGAGCCGCTCCGGCGCGGCATGCCGCCGGGTCGGCGCCGAAGGCAGGCCGGTTTCCCGCCTCCTGACGGTACGTCACCCGTCGGCGTCCTACGCAAGCACGGCGATCCCCCGGCCGTGAGCCACTGCCGGGCGTGTCCCCGTCTGCCTCGGACAGCGTGCCGCCCGGTTCCTCCGGCGTGAGGGTGTCATCCGATCGACCGTCGTCACCCCGTCCGCACGGGGCCGGGCGGCCGCCCCGGGGGCGCGGGCGGGCGTGTCCCCGGGTGGCGCGTCGGCGGCTCGGCGCCCCGGAGCTCCGAGCCGCCGGTCGAAGCCGGCGCTGGTCAGGACCGTCCGTAGCCGGCCGCGTTGACGTTGGCCTGTACGGCGTTCTCGGTGGCGTCCGACGGGTAGCCGGAGGTCATGACGCCTTCGTAGAAGGTACCGGCGGATCCATGGCTGTTGTCGCCGCCGATGCCGAGGATGATGGCGCCTTCCTTCTTCATCGGGTTGTAGCCCGCCACGTTGGGCCGCGGCCCGTTGTAGAACGTCGACAGTCCGCCCGACTGGGCGTTGCCGCCGCGGATCGACCAGTGGTTCGGCTCGCCCTTGACGATGGCGGTCAGGTAACGGTGGCTGATGCTCGGGTCGTTGGCGTTGTAGCGCCGGTTCACCCCGGAGAACAGGCCGTTCTCGAGGTCGGCCATGATCCAGGGTCCGTTTCCGGCGCCGTAGCCCCAGACCTTGATGTTGCCGAAGTAGATGGTCTCCATGGTGCCGTTGCCGTTGTCCCGGCTGTTGGTCTCGGCGTTCCCGTAGTCGAAGCAGCAACCGCCGTTGTAGTGCTGGCCGTTGAGGACGGCGTACATGCCCTCGGGCTGGTCGCCCTTCGCCACGCCGTTGGTGTTGTTGTTGCGGTAGCCGGTGCCGGGGGCGACGAACACCCCGTACGCCTTGTGGCCGGCGATGGTGATGGGGGCCGCGGTCGCGTTCGCGAGGTTGTCGTAGCCGCCCGGCGCGGGGCCGGGGAATCCGCCGGGAGGGGCCTGGGTGAGCCGGTTGCCCCTGCCCGACTGGTCGTAGACGACGGTGATGAGGCACGTCGTGCCGGCGCAGAACGAGTCCTGTGCGGCTGCGTTGGCGTATCCGCCCTGGCTCAGGACGCCGATGTCCCGCGTGGCGTTGTCGGAGGCTCGGCGTACCTGGTAGAGCGGGCCGTTGTAGGAGCCGTAGAGGGCACGGGTCGTGCTGTGCGCGGCGACGCACGGGGTGCGGCCGGAGGCGTAGATGTCGCAGGGTCCGGTGCCGGCGGCCTGGGCGGTCGAGGCCGTGCCGGTGAGCAGCCCGGCGCTCAGCGCGACTGCCGCTCCGGTCGCCGCCACGGTGAGCGGAAGTCGGCGTAGCCACTGATGACGGTTGGTCATGTGTGCGCTCCTTGTTCGGGGACGGGTCTCTGTCCCGCGGGTGGGAGGTGCGGGCCCGCGCTCGGCGCCCGTGCGCTGCGCGGAGTCCGGCCCTTCGCGACGCGGCTCGGGCCGCTCGGGTGCTTCGAGCCCGGGTGAGGTCGTGAAGGACCGGGACACGGCCTGGCTAGAACTGGCTGAAGAACTTCCAGATCTCGCCGGGCACCCAGGTCCTGGAGCCGCTGTCTCCGCCGGCCCCGTCCTGCGGAGCCGCGATGTGGCCCTCGTCGAACGCGGCCCAGACGACCGGATGGCCGGACGAGCAGCCGGAGTAGGCGGTGACCCGGTGGGTGCGGCTTCCCTGTGCCGGCTCGGGCGGGTTCTGGGCGGAGCAACCGTTGTTGCGGACGAACCGGTCGCGCAGTGCGCGTCCGCCGGAGACGCCGAGGACGCTGTCCCTGATGCCGTGCACCCCGAG
Organism: Streptomyces sp. SAS_272; assembly: GCF_052543235.1. Taxonomy (NCBI): domain Bacteria; kingdom Bacillati; phylum Actinomycetota; class Actinomycetes; order Kitasatosporales; family Streptomycetaceae; genus Streptomyces; species Streptomyces sp. SAS_272. The sequence continues at coordinate 109,635 of NZ_JBMNDR010000011.1, forward strand.
GTACGCGACAGGCAGGGCGCCACCGCTGCAGCCGCTGAGCTGTCCGCCGGACTGCACCGCGACCGCACGGAACTCGGTCGGCCTGGCGCACGCGAGGGCATAGCTCATGGCGGCCCCGTAGCTGAAGCCGAGAGCGAAGCGCCGTGACGTGTCGACGCACAGAGCGGCCTCGATCTGGGTGCGCATGGTGTCGACGAACGCCACGTCCTCACCGCCCGCGTTGCCCCAGCCGTTGTTGAGTCCCTGGGGGGCGACGAAGATGGTGCTGTTGTTGGCCAGTCGTTGGAGCCCGTAGTAGGCCCAGGCGCCCGTCTCCACCGTCCGCCCCGTGGCCACGTCGGTGGCGGTGCCGCCCAGCCAGTGGAACCCGAAGACCAGACGGTAGGGGCGGTTGCGGTCGTAGTTGTCCGGAACCTTCAAGGTGTAGTTGCGGCTCTTGCCGCCGCTCTGCACGGTGTGGGCGCCGCTCGTCAGCCCGGGGGCCCTGCCGCAGCCGGCTGTCGCCGAGGCCGCCCTGGGTGCTGAGGATTGCGGACCGCCGGACGAACTGCCGTACGCCGTCGTCGCACCCATGACCAGGGCGACGACTGCCGCGAGCGCGGCGGGCCATGCCTTGCGCCTCGATTTCACGAGACTCCTTCCGCAGGTCTGTCACTGGTGACGTGCCGTCAACGGTGTTCGATGGCGGTTACGTCGACTGATACGGCGCCCTCGCTCGCGTCGGGCCGCCCGGGACCACCGCCCTCACCGTCGACGGGCCGAAGGGCCGGAAGATCGGCGGTGGCGCGCCGGACTGCGGGGCGAGGTCGGTTGCCCTTACGGATACGGATGACGCTGAATGCAGCGGCGCATGCTCCTCCGGTCCCGCGCCCGGGCCGGGGGCCGCGGCGCCGGATCGGCGGAGCGATACCGAACCACCTCAACTGTTCGTGATGCCGAACATGGATCGTCGATTCGGACACCTCTGGATGATAGGAATCTCGCAGCGATCGTCAAGAGACATCACATGATTCGATGTCCCAGGCTCGCAGATCCGCTCCTTTTCCAGCCAATACGCCTCGACAGAGTCGGATTCCCCCCACATTGACCCCTCCGACGCGGACCGGAGCGGGTCCGTCGGACTTGCCTCAACGAAATATTTCGACTTCGGCAACGCATGATGCGAAGGGGATTGACGCACCGTCAGGAGCTTCTATGATCCGAGGACGTTCATGGACTCAATCAGCGTTCGACATACGGAACGACATCACAGCTCGCACACAGCCAGCCCGACCCCCACCGCGCCGCAGGCCCACCCGGAAGGGCAGTGAGCTACATGACATATACGCATCATTCGGTCAGTCGCCGTACGGCGTTGGCAGTGACCGGCGGGATGGCTGCCGGCGCCCTGTCGCCCCTCGGCCCGGCGAACCGGGCACGAGCAGCAACGACGGACGCGGCAGCGGCCTCGTACCCGAACCCGGTGATCTGGCAGGACTTCGCCGACATCGACATCATCCGCGTCGGCGGCACGTACTACTGCTCCGCGTCGACGATGCACTACTCCCCCGGCGCTCCCGTGCTCCGCTCGTACGACCTCGTGAACTGGGAGATCGCCGGCCACTCCGTGCCCGTGCTCGACTTCGGGTCCAAGTACGACCTGAACGGCGGCCGAGGTTACGTCCGAGGCGTCTGGGCGTCGTCGCTGGCCTACCGTCCCGGCAACGGCACCTTCTACTGGCTCGGCCAGATCGACTTCGCACAGACCTACCTCTACACCGCCACGTCCGTCGAGGGCCCGTGGAAGAGACACGCAACGCTCAGCCAGGTCTATTACGACGCGGGGCTGCTGGTGGACGACGACGACACCCTGTACGTCGCGTACGGGAACAGCGCCATCAGCGTGGCCCAGCTGTCCCCGGACGGACGCAGCCAGGTGCGGTCGCAGCAGGTGTTCAGCACGCCGTCCAGCATCGGCACACTGGAGGGCTCCCGCTTCTACAAGATCAACGGGAACTACTACATCTTCCTGACCCGCCCCGCCAACGGCCAGTACATCCTGAAGTCGACCAGCGGCCCCTTCGGGCCGTACACACTGCGCCAGGTCCTGCTCAACCTGCCCGGTCCGGTGCAGGGCGGCGGCGTTCCGCACCAGGGCGGGCTGGTGCGGACGCAGGCCGGAGCCTGGTACTACATGGCCTTCGTCGACGCCTATCCCGGCGGAAGGATGCCCGCCCTGGCCCCCGTCACCTGGACCGCGGACGGCTGGCCCGTCCTGCAGCTCGTGAACGGCGCCTGGGGCACGTCGTATCCCAGCCCCGTCGTGCCGACACCGCCCCGTCAGGTCACTCCCCTCACCGGCGTCGACACCTTCGACGGCACAGTCCTCAAACCGAAGTGGGAGTGGAACCACAATCCGGACAACAGCAAGTGGTCCGCGGGCGACGGACTGACCCTGCGCACGGCGACGGTCACCAACGACCTCTACGGGGCCCGCAACACGCTCACCCACCGTATCCAGGGCCCCACGTCCACCGCGACGATCCAGCTCGAGCACTCGGCGATGCGGGACGGCGACCGGGCCGGTCTCGCGCTGCTGCGCGACTCCTCCGCGTGGATCGGGCTCCAGCGCGACGGCGGCGTCACCCGCGTGGTCATGGTCGACGGGCTGACCATGGACGGTAACTGGAAGACCACCGGAACGGGAACCGTCCGCGCGAGCGCGAGCGTGCCGAGCGGCGGCCGCCTCTGGCTGCGGGCCGGCGCCGACATCCGGCCCGGCGCGTCCCGGCCCGGCGTCTTCTCCTACAGCTCCGACGGCGTCACCTTCACACGGCTCGGCCCCGCGTTCTCCCTGGGCAACGACTGGCGGTTCTTCATGGGTTACCGGTTCGCCCTCTTCAACCACGCGACCCAGGCGCTCGGCGGCTCCGTCCGCGTGACGCGGTTCGAGCTCTCCACTCCCTGAACTGCCCGGCCTCCCCCGCGCCGCTCCCCGGCCCGCCGCCGCACCGCCCCCATCGCCCGCACCCCACCGCGCGCGGGGCGCAGTGCGCCCGAAATGCGTGCCGGAGCCCGTGGAAGGCCTCTGCGCCCCCTTCCCGAGCCAGGCCGAGGGCACTGATCTCACCAGTGGCCGGCCGTCCAGGCGCGAAGAGGCCGGCGTGCCGGTCGTGGCCCTCGACGAGCCGCTGTGGCCGGCGCCTTCACAACGGAAGCCGGTCCGGCTTCTCCTCCGGTCCCCGGGAGGTCGCCCGTTCGCGGCCCCAGACGGCCAGCGGCTGGAGTGCGTCGTTGAGACGCTTGCCGTCCTCGGTCAGTGAGTACTCGACGCGGGGCGGCACCTCGTCATAGGACACGCGGTGCACGACACCGTCCGCTTCCAGCTCACGCAGGTGGGAGGCCAGCACCTTCTCGGTGACCCCCGAAAGCAGGCGACGCAGCTCGCCGAAGCGACGGTGCGGGTGCTCGTGGAGCGCCCAGAGGATCAGCACCTTCCACTTGCCGCCGATCACCTCCATCGCGGTGTCGATCCCGCAGACGTGTCCGTCCGGTGTGCCCGGCCGGTTCAGCGTCGTCATGCCCCACCCTTCTGACGTGCTCGCTCACCTCGGGGCAACCACCCACCGCAAAGTGCGTACTTGATCGTCTTCGGTTCTGTGACCAGCCTGATCGTCATGACACAGAACACCGTGGAGAAGACTCCCGTCACGATACTCGGGCTCGGCGCGATGGGGGCCGCGCTGGCTCGCAGCTGGCTCGCCGCCGGCCACCCGCTCACCGTCTGGAACCGCACCCCGGCCCGCGCCGCGGAGTTCGCCGCCGAGGGTGCGAGGGTCGCGGACACCGCCGCCGAGGCGGTCGCGGCGAACACCCTGACCGTCGTCTGTCTGCTGGACGACACCTCGGTCGACGAGGCGTTGGCCGGGATCGACCTGGCCGACCGGGATCTCGTCAACCTGACCACCGGCACGCCCGCCCAGGCCCGCGCACGCGCGCGGTGGGCCCGCGACCGTGGGGCCCGCTACCTGGACGGCGGAATCATGGCCGTCCCGCCGATGATCGGCGTCCCCGAAGCAGGCGGCTACGTCTTCTTCAGCGGCTCGCGCGAACTGTTCGAGCAGCACCGGGAGACTCTGGCGGTCCCGGTCGGCACCGCCTACGTCGGCGAGGACGCGGGCTTCGCGGCCCTGCACGACGTGGCCCTGCTCAGCGCCATGTACGGGATGTTCGCAGGTGCCGCGCACGCGTTCGCTCTGATCCGCAATGAGGACATCGATCCAGCGACGCTCGCCCCGCTGCTCGCCGACTGGCTCGTGGCGATGGCCCCGGCAGTCCACCGGACCGCCGAGCAGCTGCAAAGGGGCGACTACACCGAAGGCGTCGTCTCGAATCTCGCCATGCAGGTCGCCGGCACGCCGACCTTCCTGAGCACGGCCGAGCAGCAGGGAGTCAGTCCAGAACTGCTCACCCCCTACTTCGAGTTGATGCGCCGCCGCCTGGCCGAGGGCGGCGGCGAGGAGGATCTGACGGGCGTGATCGATCTGCTGGTGCGCTGACCAGCGGCGCGGTGGGCCTGACCCGCGCCGTGTCCGCGGCTAAATGGCTGTTCACCGGCCCTCCCCTCGCGTGACAATCAGGCATCAGCAAGGGGAGGAACACCATGAGCCAGGTCAACCTGACTCTTCATGAGCTGCTGCCGCCGCAGGAGTTGGCGGCCGCGCTCGACGCGGGGCACGTCACGCGCAAGCCGCACCCGGAACTGCCGCTGTCCATCTACACGTACACGCGGGTCTGTCAGTACGAACGGGTGTGGAACCGGGTGACGACCCGCTGTCGGGGCCTTGTCGCCGACGACGTCACCGGTGAGATCGTCGCGCTGCCGCTGCCCAAGTTCTTCAACGTCGGTGAGCACGAGGCCCGTCAGCCCTACGCGCCCGAACTCCCGGACGAGCCGTTCGAGGTGTACGAGAAGGTGGACGGCAGTCTGGCGGTGGTCTTCCACTACGCCGGGCGGTGGCGGGTCGCGTCCAAGGGCTCGTTCATCAGCGCCCAGGCCACCTGGGCGCAGCGTCTGCTCGACGGGAAGGACACCTCCGCTCTGGTGCCCGGGGTGACCTACCTGGCCGAGGTCCTGTACCCGCAGAACCGGATCGTCGTCGACTACGGCGAGCGCCGTGACCTGGTGCTGCTGGCCGCGTTCGCCAAGGACGGCACGGAAGTCGCCCTGCCGGAGGCCGAGACTCACTGGGGCGGCATCGGTTCGGTCGTCACCGTGTGGCCCGCCATGCCGCTCGGCGAACTGCTGGCCCTCGCCGAGGGCAACCGGCTTCCCGGCGGCCGGGCGGCCACCGGCACCGAGGCCGAGGGGTTCGTGCTGCGCTTCGCCTCCGGGGTGCGGGCCAAGGCCAAGCTGGCCGAGTACGTCCGGCTCCACAAGGTCCTCACCGGTGTGACAGAGCGGGACGTCTGGCGCGGTCACGGCATCCAGCGGTTCGCGGGGCTGCCCGCCAAGCAGGTGGCCCAGGCACTCGGCTGCTCGGTCGAGGACGTCGCCGCGTCCGGGGGCCGACCCCTGGACGCGCTGCTGGAGCAGGTGCCCGACGAGTTCGACGGCTGGGTGCGCGGTGTCATCGCGGGCATCGAGAAGCAGGTGGACGAACGCGAGCGGGCGATCGACGAGGCGTTCAGTTCCCTCGCCCCGCTCGCCGGCGACCGGGGGGCCTTCGCCCGCGCCGTCGGCGCGCTGCCCGACGCGGCGCTGCGCCCCGCGATGTTCCTGCGCCTCGACGGGCGCCCGACCGGGTTCGTGACGTACCGTTCGGTCCGGCCGGAGGCGTCCGACCCGTTCAAGACCGACGAGGAGAACTGACCGTGCCCGTAGTACACGTCATGACGGGGCTTCCGGCCTCGGGGAAGACGACCGCCGCGCGCAGGATGCAGGCGGAGTCCGAGGGCCGGATGCGTCGTGTCAACCTCGACGACCTGCGGGCGATGCTCGACGTCCCGGCGCCCGAGCGCGGCCGGTCGCACGCGCACGAGCAGACCGTGCTGGCGATCCAGGACGCGGCGGTGCGCGCGGCCGTCGACGGCGGTTTCGACGTCGTGGTGGACAACACGCACATGACTCCGCACATACCGAAACGCCTGAAGGCCGCTGTGGCGGGACAGGCCACCTTCGTCGTGCACGACTTCACCGACGTGCCGGTGGAGGAGTGCATCCGGCGCGACGCCGAGCGGGAGCGAGCGGTCGGCGAGGAGATCATCCGCCTCCTGGCCCACAAGAACGGCGTGGCGAGGCGGGGCGGCTGGCGGCTCACCGCGGAGTGGCTCAACGACGAGCCGTCCGTCGAGCCGTACATCGCGGACCCGGCCCTCCCCTCGGCCGTCATGTGCGACATCGACGGCACGCTCGCCCTGCGGGGCGCCCGGGGCCCGTTCGACTTCACCCGCTGCGAGGAGGACCTGCTCAACGTGTCGGTGCGCGGTGCGCTGCGCTCCTTCCGGAGCGCCGACGGCGATGTCGTCGTCCTGCTGTCGGGCCGCGGTGAGGAGCACCGCGAGCGGACGGAGTCATGGCTGCGTGCGCACGAGGTGCCGTACGACGAGCTGTGGATGCGCGCCGCGGGTGACGGCCGCCGCGACGACGTGGTGAAGGCGGAGCTGTTCGACCGGCATGTGCGTCACCGCTTCGCGGTGCGGGTCTCCCTCGACGACCGGGACCGTGTCGTCGCGGTGTGGCGCCGGATGGGCCTGCCGACCTGGCAGGTCAACTACGGCAGCTTCTGACCTTCGGCGGGCGCGGGGCGTCCGTTTCACATGGCGTCGTCCGTCTCGGATCGGCCGCCCCTGCGTGTGGGGGGCGGCCGATCGTCGTGCATCGGGGACCGGCCGGTGAGCCGACCCCGCTGCGAGGGGTGCGTGGGGACCGCGCCCTGCGGGCGTCAGGCGTACGGGTCGAAGGGGATCCCGGACGGCTTGGCCTTGTTGAGCGTGTCGTTGAACTTGGAGTCCTGGAGGGGGAGGTTGGCGTCACCCCAGTCGGAGCCGTTCAGAGTGTTGCGCAGGTTGGGCGCCAGGTTGTCCCAGGTGAGCAGGTTCTCCTGGTGCCAGGCGCCGGTGTCGTTCTCGGCCGTCTCTCCCCACTGGGCGAAGCGGAAGGCGTGGGTGCTGGCGCCGTCCTTGTGGTAGACGGCCATGACGCGCTGGCCGCTCATCGGGACGTCGGCGATCGGATGGGTGCTGAACCCGCCGTGCCGGGAGGCGGACAGGTACGACGGCGTGTTCGCGCCCTGGACGACCCAGACGACCATGCACTCCCAGTCGTGGCGGTGGCCGATGCCGGGCGAGGCCTCGTCCTTCTCGAAGTAGCTGGCGTAGATGATCCCGCACCAGCCGTTGTTGCACTTGGCCCGCGAGTAGGTGTTGGCGTGGTCGAGGTGCCCGCCGCGGCACTGGCCGGTGACAGAACCGGTCGGCTTCAGACCGCCGTTGAGGTTGCCGGCCGGGTCGATGGCGGCGGCGGGGTAGCACGAGTCCGTGTCGTAGTCGTACACGGGCTCGAAGTACGCCTGGAACGTGGTGGCGTTCTCGGGGAGGTTCTGCAGCACGCCTGCGGAGGCGCTGCCCGACAGGGTGACCGTGAGCGCGAGGGCGCTGCCCGCGACGGTCGTGGTTCTGACGAGCCGGGAGGTCCTGCTGGTTCGAGGCATGGGGAATCCCATCGGCGGTTCGGTGGTTGCGGACATGACATCCGCGGTGTGCAGGAAGAGAGTGGCAAGCCGAAGGGGCGGTGGAAGGGCTTTCTACAAAACTCATGGGAGCCGTTCGAAGAACTGATCAACGCCCGCCGGACGTTCCGTGGCGGGTTGTTCGCCTTCGGCCGCCCGCGGCCTCCTGCGGTCTCTGGCGGTCTCGGCGACGCCGCCGCGGCAGGCGCCCGTCCGCGGGAACCGCGCGCACCGCCCCGAAAGATCGCCTCATGGGATCCGTCCAGGTGAACGGGCCCACCCGATCCGACGTATACGTCGAGGTGAACGCACGTGCCGGCCACGGAGTCGCCGACGACGGACGACCGACCGCCCCGAACCAGTGGCAGGTCATGGTCGGCGCGCGCAGTGCGCTGCGGCGCGCGGCGCCCGGGCCGGCGACCGCGACCGCGCCCACGCGCCCGGGCGTCGAGGGGATGATGGGCTGCCGTGCCGGCTGATCAGGTGACCGGAGACCATGGACGTGCCGAGGCGGACCGGGCCGGCCGCGCCGAAACCTGCGCGCGGGCCGGGCTGTTCGCCGTGCTCGGCACCGTCCTCGCGGCGTTCGGCCACCACGCGATCGCCGAAGGCACGGTGCCCTGGCGGCTGGTGACCGTGCTGACCGTGGCGCAGTTCTCGGCAATCTGGCCGCTCGCGCGACGGCGCTGCGCCCCGGTCACCACGATCGGGGTCACGCTGGCCACGCAGGGTGTGCTGCACCTCGCGCTGTCCTGCGCGGACGGCGACGCCCCGATGGCCGCGACCGGGCACACCTCGCACGCAGGGCACATGACCGCCGTCGGCGACGGCCACTCCTGGCATCACGCCGGAGCGGCGATGACCATGGTGCACACGACCGCCGCTCTGGTGGTGGCCTGGCTGTTGCATCGGGCGGACACCCGGATGAGGGCCGCGCTCGGCACGCTCCGCACCCTCGCCGGGGCCGCCGCGTCCGCGCTGGCCCTGCGGCCCCGGGCGCTCACCGATCCGGACCGGCCGGCCGCCCGGCCGCCCCGTCTGCGGTCCGGCGCGTTCTTCGAGGCGGCGGCACAGGCACGGGAGGAGGTGCTGGAGCACGCGGTGGTGCGCAGGGGACCGCCTCGGCGGGGACGCCCTCTCGTTCGTTCACCGGCCCCGGTCACTGCGGGGGCCGCATCCACCCCTGTCAGCCAGGAGTCCCCGTGCCAATCTCCACCCGTCCCATGTCCCTCTCCACCCGTCCCGTGTCCTTCTCCACCCGTCCGTCGGCGCGTGCCGGCCGTCGTCTCGTCCTCGCCGGCGCCCTCGCGTTGACGGCCACCCTCGCCCTTGCCTCCCCGGCCGCCGCGCACGCGGAGGTCGAGGCCGACAAGCCCCAGGCGCTCGCCGAGAACGTCACCCTGAGCTTCGTCTCCGAGGCCGAGTCCGACTCGGCGGGCTTCACCGACGTGCGCGTGGTCCTTCCCGAGGGAATCGCCCCCTCCGACATCACCCTCGACGAGGGCCCCAAGGGCTGGAAGCTGACCGCGGCCGCGGACGGCTACACCCTGGCCGGCCCGGCGCTGAAGACCGGTGTCGACGCCGAGTACAAGATCAAGGTTCGCCAGCTGCCGAACGTGAAGGAGCTCGTGTTCAAGACCGTCGAGACCTACAGCGACGGTGAGGTCTCCCGCTGGATCGAGCTGCCCACCGGCGGCAAGGAGCCCGAGCAGCCCGCGCCGGTCCTGAAACTCAAGGCCGCGGCCCCGGGCGCCAAGCCGGTCGCCGCCAGCCCGACGGCGACGCCGAGTCCGACTCCCAGCACGGCCGCCTCCACTCCGACCACCACGGCGAGCGAGCCGGACGCCTCGCCGACCGCCGCCGACACGGCTGCCGACACGGCTGCTGCCGAGGACGACGGCATGTCCTTGGGCGCCCTCGTCGCCGTCATCGTGGTCGCCCTCCTCGTACTGGGTGGCGGGGCCTGGTGGCTGGTCAAGCGCCTCTCCGGCCCCTCCGAGTCCTCAGGGTCCTCCGAGTCATCCAGGTCCTCCGGCGAGAACTGACGCGGCACATCGGCGGCGGGGCGAGCGCTGACCGCCTCACCCCGCCGTCGCCCCGTGACGCATCGAAGGCGGCGGCCCGCGCAGGCGGACTGCCACCGGGGTTCTCCCCGTCCCCGACCCGGCCGGCCGGTCGTCCGCGAGTGCCTCACCGTCCGGCCCCGGCGATCGGTGCGTGCGCCCACGGCGCTAGCATCGCGGTGATGAACAGCCAGACCCGGCACCGGCCTTGTGACGCGGAGGCGAAGACCTCGCCCGTCGCGCTCTGCGCCGTGCTGGCGATGCTGCTCGTCGTCGTGGCCATGTGCCTGGGTTCCGCGACCCACAGCACCGCCGGCCGGCAGGCGGTCACCGCCGTGACCGCCGCGATCCCAGTCACCGCCGCGATCCCTGTCACCGCCTCGGCCGCCGCGCAGCCGGCGGCGGACGGCCGGGCCGCCACGCACCACGCGGTGGCCTCGGCGCATCCGGGCGACTGCCACTCGGGCGACGGGTGCTGCGCCCGGTCCGCGCACGGCGGCCCCGCCCTGGTCCCCGCGACGCCGCAGCCGTTGCCGGTCGTCCTGCCGTGCTCACCGCCTCCGGTCCGCCAGACGGTCACCGTCCGTGCCACCGGTCTGCCGCCTTCCCGGAGCGCCCCCGATCTCCACGTCCTCAACGTGCAGCGGATCTAGACGGACGCCACGCGCCCCTGAGCGCACCGGCATCCGCCCTTTCCCCCTGTACTCACCGCCGCACGGCGGAGACGAGGACGACCCTGTCATGAGCAAGACCAGCAAGAAGGCCGCCGCCGCATCCCGCAAGGACCGCATCGAGGAGATGCGCCGCGCCGAGCGAGCCCGTGAGCGCCGCAACCGCATCCTCACCGTCACCCTCAGCGGCGTCATCGTCGCCGCTCTCGTCGGCTGGGGTGCGTATGCCATCGACGACGCGAACGAGCGGGAGGCGCAGAAGGCCGCCACCGCGGAGAAGCCGGTCCCCGGCGAGAAGACCTGGGACGCCGAGAAGCTCGGGCGCAACCACGTCGCCACCGCCGTCACGTACCCGATGCAGCCTCCCGTGGGCGGCGACCACCACCAGGCGTGGATGACGTGCGACGGCACGGTCTACGCCGAGGCCATAACGAACGAGAACGCCGTCCACTCCCTCGAGCACGGCGCCGTCTGGGTCACCTACAACGGCCGGGCCGCCGACTCCGACGTCAAGGCCCTCGCCGACAGGGTCGACAGGACGCCCTACACGCTCATGAGCCCCGTCAAGTCCCAGACCGGGACCATCACCTTGTCCGCCTGGGGCCGTCAGCTGACGGTAGAGAAGGCCTCCGACGCCAGGGTCGAACAGTTCCTGCTCAGGTACGTCCAGGGTGCGCAGACCCCGGAACCCGGTGCCGCCTGCACCGGCGGGCTGACCGCCTCCTGACCGACGTGGTCACCGGGTTCGCCCCGGTGTCCCACGGCGTCCCACCGTGTCCGCGCTGCCCGGGCTCTCCGCGCAGCGCGTCGCGCCGCACGATGCCGCGCCGGCGGACGTCCGGTGCGAGCGCGTCAGGCGGCGCAGAGTCGCAGGCTGGGGCGGAGGCGGGAGCGGCGCCGGGGCCGGGGCCGGGCGGGAGCTGTAGCGGGGGCGGTACAGGTGACGGTGACGGTGACGGTGACCGGGGCGCCCCGGCGTGGTCAGTAGCGCTCGGCCTTGGCGACCTCGGCGGTCAGTGCCGGCTCGGGCGGCTTGCGGCTGATGGCGAGGGGGTGGGCCCGGGCGCCGGCGGCGAGGTCGTCCGCGCCGACGAAGCGCGTCTCGACGACCTTGCCGTCGGAGTCGCGGAAGTCGACCTGGACGGCGAAGGACGCCGTCTCGTCCGTGCTGTTCGTGATGTTCACGATGACGGCCAGCAGGCCGCCCGTCTCGGCACGCGGCTTTCCGGTGATCGAGACGTCCGCAATAGCGTTGCCCCGGCCTTCGAGGTTCTTCAGTTTCTTCTCGGCGGCCTGGTTGGCGCGGGCGACCTCCGCGGACACCGACGCCTCGAACTCCGAGGCCCGCGCCGAGGCGGAGGAGGCGGCGGCGGAAGCGGCAGCGCGGACGGACTCCTTGACGGACGCACCGAGCGAGCCGAGTGCGGACGGCGCGGCACCGGAGAAGGACGCCGTGTCGGGAGCGGACGGGCGCGGGGTGAAGGAAGCGCCGCCGTCGTCACCGTCGCCGCTGCTGCACGAGACGAGCGACATGGCGCCCACCACCGCCGCCGTCAGACCGGCGACGGCGCAAGCGACGCGGCCCCGCAGCGGTCTTGCCTTCACGCCGGACACACCGTCGTTCATCAGGTCGGACCCTTCGTCATGGTTTCATGATTTTCACGCCTTTTGTTCACTCGGCTTCATCGTCCCCGGCCCAGTCCGGCGGAACCACCCGGCAGGGTGCGGAAGAGTGGCGCCGAGGCCGCAGCAGGACAGAGGCGTACGGCGGCTACCCGCGGTTCCTCGCCGCGCGGACGGAGGAGGGGGCTCGCGGCCGCGGGTCGGCGTTCACCGCGGGCGCACCGGTACGACTCGCGCCCGCCGACCGCCGAACGGATCGCCCTGATCGAGCGGTTGCCCGACGACGGCCGGCCCGACGGCTGCGACGGCGAGCGGACCGCGCTCACCCTCCTGCACGACGCGGAGCGGGTGTTCGCCGAGCTGGAGGCGCGCACCCTGACGTCCGAGGCGACCCGACTGCGGCGCATGATCTGGGAGGACCTCGTCATGGCCCGAGCCGTCGCCGACGCCGAGGGTTGGTCCCGGCCCTTGCGCGTCGCCGTGGCCAGGGCACTCCGCTCCTCGGCGCAGGGCACGGGCGACGCGGCGACCGCCCACCGGAACGCCACGCCCGAAGGGGCGTCGGACGACGAGTTGCCCGGGCTGGAGGAGGTGCTGGACGCGTTCGACCGCGGCCTTTTGTGGACGGAGACAGCCGACCGGATGCCCAAGCCTCCGCAGGCCTCGCGACCACGACGACAGTGCGAGGTGCAGGGAGTGGCGTCACCGCGATGTCGGACCGCTCCCGTGGTCCGGCCCTTCGGCGCTCAAGGCCGCGAGCTGCGCGTCGGCGCGCTCGGCGACGAGGGTGAGGACACGGCCGGCTGCGGCCAGGTCATCGGCGGGTATCCCGCCCCATATCCGGGCGGAGAGGGGGGCGGTCTCCGCCCCGACCGCGGTGAGAAGGTCACGCCCCGCGGCCGTGGGACGCAGGTGCGCGCCGTCCGCGACGAGCAGCCGACGGGCCAGCAACTCGTCGAGAGAGACGCGGATGCCGGCCGGATCGGCCTTGAGGGAGGCGCGTACCTGGTCGACGAGATCGTCCGGGCTCTGCGGGGCGCCGGCGGTGACCGCGGCGCGCAGGACGACCTGCTGCTGGAACGTGATGCCGTGGCGGGCCAGCACGTGCTCCAGGACACCGCGGGCGGCGTAGTGGGCCAGGCCCAGGGCGCGGGATTCGGTGGAGCCGGGCGCGGTGGTGGTCATGGTGTTCTCCCCTGGGTGCTGTCGTCGCCGGTCAGGAACGGTGCGCTTTGCCGAAAGTAGAGTACATGGCTTCTATATCCATGGCTACTATCGACTCCCTGCGGCGGCCGCGCCCCGGAGCGGAGCCGCACCTCGGAGCCCTCGCGGACCTCGCCGCCGTCAAGGCGGGGCACGGCAGAAGTCGCCGATTCGCTGAACGAACGCGCAGGCTGGGCTAGCCTCGTCTTCCATGGGGGCGAACTAACGTTCATCGAAAGTCACTTCGGGGGAATTCTTGTCGGGACAGCGACCGGGACCTGCTGACGATGCGGCGGCCACGCTGCGGCAGACCGGTGCCTCACCACTGCGGCTCGGCGACCCCGGACGCGTCGGCCCGTATATGCCGGTGGCACTGTTAGGCAGTGGGGGCATGGGACGCGTCTACCTGGCCCGTCCCACGGACGGGAGTCCGGGACTGGTCGCACTGAAGGTGATCAGGCCCGAGTACGCCGAGGATCCGAGCTTCCGGCGCCGGTTCGAACGGGAGGCGTCGGTGCACGCCCGGCTTCGGACGCCGCACACGCCACGGCTGTGCGGTACGGGCTTCGAGGACGAACTGCTGTGGATGGCCACGGAATACCTCCCCGGCTTCGACCTGGCGGAGGCCGTACGCGAGGACGGCACCCTGGAGACGGCCGCCGTCTGGCGTCTGGTGGGGGAACTGGGCGGGGCGCTCGCCGAGCTCGCCGTCGAGGGGATCGTGCACCGGGACCTGAAGCCGTCCAATGTGCTGCTGTCCGTCCGGGGCGCGCACGTGATCGACTTCGGCATCTCCAAGGCCGCGGACGCGAGTGCCATCACCGGTACGGGCAACCGCGTGGGCACACCGGCCTACATGTCGCCCGAGCACCTGCGGGAGGGCCGCTCCGACACGGCGTCGGACGTGTTCTCGCTCGCCGGGACGCTGGCCTACGCGCTGACGGGCCGGGCCCCGTTCGGCGACGGCACCGGCGTCGACGTGATGCACCGGGTGGCGTTCGAGGAACCCCACCCCGAGGTGATCGGTGAGATCTCCGCGGCGGACCCGGAGCTCGGCGCGCTGCTGACCGCCTGTCTGGCCAAGGAGCCCGCACAGCGCCCGACGCCGCAGCAGCTCATCGCCACGGCCGGGACCCACGCCGTGCCGGCCGACTGGCCGGAGCCGCTGAACGCGAAGGTGCGGGCCCGGCAGCGGGCGTACGAGGCGCTGCTCCGCCTGCCGGCCGCCGGCACGCCCCGCCTGCGGTCGGCGGGTGACCCGTCGGCGGTCCCGGCCGGGCCGACGCATGAGCCCGAGCCACCCGTTGCGCCCGTCGCCCGCGTTGCGTCACCGTCGGCGGAGAACGACCCGGACGCGACACCGGCCGGACGGTCGGGAACGGCCCAGACCCCCGCGCGGAACCGGCGGAAGCCGCTGCTGATCGCCGCCGCGGCCCTCTCGACCTGCGCCGTGGGCGCGGCGGCCTTTCTGCTCACCGGCCAGGATCACCCCGCCACCGCCTCTCCGGAAACCGGCGTCACGACGGCCGTCGGCGTCGAACCCGGCGCAGCCTCCACGCCACCGGTCTCCCCCGGTACGAGCGTGAACGCCCGCCCCGACGTGGACGGCGCAGCCGTCGAGAACCGCGGCGGCACGACCGGGACCGCCTCCCCGGGCGCCGAGCCGTCGGCATCCCCCGCCGGCGGACGCGTCAACGCCTCGGCTCCCGGCGCCGCACCGGACGCTTCCCCCTCCGCCACGCCCTCCAGCGCCGCGCCGTCCCCCGTGACCGACACGGCGCCCTGGCTCTCCGAGTGCACGTACTACGCCGGCAAGGCACGCACCCGCCTCGGCGACACCGGCAGACGCGTACAGCAGGTTCAGTGCATGCTGTCCAAGCGCGGGTACGGCGAGGGCGGCGCCGACGCGGACGGTGAGTTCGGGGCCGGCACACAGGCGGCGGTCCAGACCTTCCAGAGCGACCGTGGGCTCAAGGCCAACGGCGTCGTGCGACCCGACACCTGGAACGCGCTGCGCACCACCGACTGACGGATCCGGCGGGATGACGCTTCGCGGCGCCTCCGGGCCGGTGCGGGCAAGGACACAGACCCCACGGAGTGGACCCCTGCCCAGTCCTGAGGCGGCGCGTTGAAGCGCTTCGACACTGCCGGCCCGTTCCTTGCACCGTCAATAACCGGGCGAGCGTGAAGTCCAGGGGCTATCACCTCTTGTTCAGTGAGGAGCATGTCACTAACCTTCACCGCCAGGTGAAGCGCTTCGACACTCGCCGGGAACGCTGCCTGCGCGGCTGACGAGCGGACCTCCCGAACAGGCCTCGCGCTTCCTCCGAGAAGGGCCCGTCCTCTCCACCACCTGTTCCTCACCCCACCGGCGGAATCCCCGCTCGGGCTACGAAGAAGGGTCAGAGATGAAGGGAAGTCACCACTCCACCGGCCTCCGCAGAGGCGACCCCCGGCGTCTGCTCGGCCTCATGGTGGCGCTGGTCGCCGCGATGGGGCTGACCGGAACCACCGCCCTCGCCGCACCCCACGAGAACGGGTCCGCGGCGCCCGCGCACCGGGCGCAGAGCCCCATGAGCACGGTGGCCGCGATGCAGCCCAGCTGGAACCTGGGCAACACCCTGGACGCCATCCCCGACGAGACGTCCTGGGGCAACCCGCAGGCCGCCAAAGCCCTGTTCGACACCGTCAAGACCCAGGGCTTCCGCAGTGTCCGGATCCCCGTGACGTGGACCGACCACCAGTCCCCCACCGCCCCCTATGCCATCGACGCGGCGTGGATGAACCGCGTCAAGCAGGTGGTCGACCTGGCCCTGGCCGACGACCTCTACGTCGTGATCAACGTTCACCACGACTCGTGGCAGTGGCTCGCCGCCATGCCCACCGACCATGACGGCGTCCTGGCCCGCTTCAAAGCCACCTGGACCCAGATCGCCGCCACGTTCCGGGACGCCCCGCAGAGCCTGCTCTTCGAGAGCAACAACGAACCGCAGTTCACCAACACCACCGACGCCCAGGGCATCCAGTACAACAACGAGCTGAACGCCGCGTTCCACGCGCTGGTGCGCCGGTCCGGCGGCAACAACGCCACCCGTCTGCTCGTCCTGCCGACCCTGCACACCAATTCCGGCCAGACGTTCCTGGACGCCCTGGCCGGAGCGATGCGGTCGCTCAACGACCCCAACCTCGTGCCCACCGTGCACTACTACGGCTACTACCCGTTCAGCGTGAACGTGGCGGGCGGCACGCAGTTCGACGCCACCTCGCAGAAGGACATGAGCGACCACTTCGCCCGCATCCGCTCCACGTTCACCTCCAAGGGCATCCCCGTCTACCTCGGTGAATACGGTCTGCTGGCGTACCCCGACTCCAACCATCCCTCCCGGATCGAGCGGGGCGAGGCGCTCAAGTACTACGAGCAACTCGGCTACGAGGCCCGCACCGCCGGCGTGACGACGGCCCTGTGGGACCCCGGGACCTGGGCCTACCTCAACCGAACGACACAGCAGTGGAGCGACCCCGCGCTGTTCGCCGCGATCAGGTCCAGCTGGACCACCCGCTCGGGAACCGCCTCCTCGGACCGGATCTTCCTGGCGAAGTCGAGCGCCGTCACGGCCAGGTCGCTCACGCTGAACCCGAACGGCACCGCCTTCCAGGGCCTCTGGCAGGGCAGCACACGGCTGGTCCAGGGCCGGGACTACTCCCTCTCCGGAAACCAGCTCACGCTGACGGCCTCCGCGCTGACCCGCCTGGCCGGCAACCGGGCCTACGGGGTCAACTCGACGATCGAGGCCCGGTTCTCCCTCGGCCTGCCCTGGCAGATCCACGTGACCACGTACGACAGGCCGGTGCTGTCCGACGCGAACGGCGACACCGGCCCTCTCGCCGTCCCCACCCAGTACCGGGGCGACCAGCTGGCGACCATGGAGGCCAGGTACGCCGACGGCGGCAACGCCGGCCCGACGAACTGGACTCCGTTCCAGGAGTTCAACGTGTCCTTCAGCCCTGACTACTCCGGCAACCGGCTCCTCCTCACCCCCGACTTCCTCAACGCACTGCGCGACAACGCGCAGGCAACGCTCGTCTTCCACTTCTGGAGCGGCGCCACCGTGACCTACCGCGTGCTCAAGAACGGAGGTTCGGTGACGGGAACCGTCGCCTGACCGGTCCTCACCCGGGACACGGTCCTCCCGCGTGGAACAGGGGCGGGCTGTGGCCGGACGCGAACAGGGGCGGGCTGTGGCCGGACGCGAACAGGGGCGGGGTGTGCCCGGACGCGCCACGAAGGCTCACCGCCAGGCCGTCGGGCGAGCGGATGCGGGTGGGCGGGAAGTCGTCCTCCTCCACCGCCCGTACGCCGCGACGCGACGCGGTGCGTCGCGGCGTACGGGCGCTGGTGCGGATGTG
Source organism: Streptomyces sp. SAS_272 (assembly GCF_052543235.1). NCBI lineage: Bacteria > Bacillati > Actinomycetota > Actinomycetes > Kitasatosporales > Streptomycetaceae > Streptomyces > Streptomyces sp. SAS_272. The sequence continues at coordinate 127,311 of NZ_JBMNDR010000011.1, forward strand.
GTGGTGGAGCCGGCCGGACGGGTCAGTCGGCCATGGCGTCGCGGACGAGCGCGGTGTCGACGAACTGCTCGAAGCGGACGATGAGTCCGCCGCGCACGACGAAGTGGTGCGCCACCCGGACGTCGATCGCCTTGCCGGTGACGTTGTTGCGGGCGGTGTACCGGGCCAGTACGACGACGTTCTCACCGTCGACGACGTAGGTGTCGTCGTGGGCCGTCCAGCCCGTCCAGTCCTTGCCCAGCTGTTCCATCACGTTGGCGGTGACGCCGTCGGGAGTGCGGTAGGTGCCGGCGAGGGGGAATCCGGCCATCTCCGTCCACTCGACGTCCGGGGCGAGGGTGGCCCGGAGGGCCTCCAGGTCACCGGCCGCGGAGGCCAGGTACTGGCGGCGTACGACGTCTGCGGGGGCGGCGGAGGTCGCGAACTCGCTCATGTCAGCCCCACTTCATTTCGCCCTTGGCGACCTTCGCGCCGATCTGTGCGGCGATGAGCATCCCGTTGTCCGGGTAGCGCTCGACCAGCGCCTCGGTCAGGGCGGCGCCGTCGGCGGCCTTGCCGAGCTCCTCCTCGAAGGCGAGCAGATAGTCGCGGGTGGCGGTGATGGCGGTCGCGTCCGCCGCCGTGCCCGGCAGACGGTGACCCGGTACGACCAGTTCCGGGTTCAGGGCGGCCATCTCGCCGAGGACGTCGATCCAGGCGGCGCGGTCACCGGGAGTGGGGGTGTCGGCGACCCACACGTGCTCCTGCTGGAAGAGCAGGACACCGCCGAGCAGGGCGCGGTGCTCGGCCTGCCACAGGTAGTGGCGGTCCGGCAGCGCGGCCGGGCCGCCCTTGAGCTGGAAGGTGTGGCCTTCCAGGGTGATGTCCCCGGTGAGGGGCTCGAGGTCCACCAGGCGGGTGGGCAGGTTGGGGCCGAGTGCCGCCCACGCCTTGAGCTTGCCCTCGTAGGAGTGCTGGATGTGCTCGATGACGAGCGGGGTGGCGACGAACCTGGCTCCCGGGAAGGCGTCGGCAAGAACCTCGGCGCCGAAGTAGAAGTCGGGGTCGGCGTGACTGACGAAGACCGTGGTCAGCTGCTTGCCGGAGTCGAGGATCTCGGCGGCCAGGCGGTGCCCGTCGGCGCGGGTGAAGGCGGCGTCCACCAGCAGCGCCTCGTTCTCGCCGGTGACGAGGGTGGCGGTCTTGTTCTTGCTGCCGACCGGGAAGTCGAGGTCGATGATCTTGAAGTCGAGCGTGCTCATGATGGTTCCTTCGGGGGTGATCGGGGACGGGGTGGCGGTAGGGGACGGGGCGGTCAGGACGGGCCGGGGACGGAGAACGCCGCGAGACGCCGCTCCACCTCGCCGGTGGTGGCTCGGCCGCGCGCCAGCACGGTCGTGCGCTCGCCGTCGACCGCGAGGAGGGTGGGGAAGCCGTCGACGCCGAGCGCGGCGGCGCGAGCGAAGTCGGCTTCGGCCGCGGTCCGCGTCCCGGGCGCTTCGAAGGCGGAGACGGCATCCGCCGCACCCAGGCCCGCATGCTCGGCGATCTTCCGGTAGGTCTCCGGATCGGAGAGGCTGAGCCCGTCGACGTAGAAGGCGTGCTGCAGAGCCACGGCCAGTTCCGCCGCACGCGCGGGAGCGGCTTGCGTGAGGGCGGCGAGCCCACGGGCGGCCGCCTCCGAGTCCATGACGAAGGAGCCGTCGGCGATCAGCTTCTCGTACGCCTCGCCGAACTCGGCGCCGGTCTGCTCGGCGATGGCGGCGTTGGCGCCCTGGACGTACCCGAACTCGCGGATCGGCACCCGGCGCGATCCGGTGAACAGGCCTCCGGAGACGACCTCGACGGCGAGCTCCGGATGCCGTGACGTCACCTCGCTGAGCGTCGGGGAGAAACCGTGCGACCAACCGCAGTAGGCGTCGAAAACATAGATCAGCTTCATCGAGGACCTCGACAGAAAGGTGTGGCGCCCGCCTGGTGCGAGCGGTTCACCGGACCAACAATACCTGACTCGTCAGATATTCCGGGGATCGCACGGGCCGCCCGGCGAGCGCGTCCGTCACCCGCTCACCCTTCGCCGCAGCCCTGCCCCTGCCCCTGCCCCTGCCCCTGCCCGCCACCCACTCACCCCTGCCGCAGCTCACGAACGCCATCAGGGGACTCGGGTCAAATGGCCGCCAAACATGCATCCGTTCGGCCGCATGTCGAGAGGTTCACCTGTCCGACACCGGGCGGCCAGCCACAGCCCGCCCCATGGACTAGACCGCGCGGTCAAGATTTGATCTCCCTCGACAGAGGCGACGACAGAAGCGAGTTACCAGCGGTAAGTTCCCGCTGCCCCTCCCCACTCACAGGAGCTCCCCTTCATGCGCCGTCTTCTCACCTGCTTCACGGCCGCGGCCATCACCTGCGGCGGATTCGTCGCGACCGCGACGCCCGCCGCCGCGGATCCGGCGTCCGGCTCGTTCAGCACCCTCACCTACAACGTCGCAGGACTGCCGGCGATCCTGTCCAGCGCCTCCACGCCCCGCGACACCAGCACCACGGCCATCGGCCAGCGCATCGCGCCCTACGACATCGTGCACGTCGAGGAGGACTTCAACTACCACTCCTACCTCTACGCCGCCGACACCGCACACGCCTACCGCACCCCGACCAGCGGCGGCGCCGGCATCGGCAGCGGGCTCAACACGCTGTCCAAACTCCCCTACGACGCCGACGACTTCGAGCGGGTGCACTGGAACTCCTGTCAGGTCGACTCCGGCGACTGCCTGACTCCGAAGGGCTTCACGTTCATACGGGAACGGCTCGCCGAGGGCGTCTACGTCGACTTCTACAACCTGCACACCAACGCCGGCACCAACGACGGCGACCTCGCCTCACGCGCCGACAACCTCACCCAGCTGACGGCCTTCATCAAGACCCACTCCGCCGGCAACGCGGTCGTGGTCATGGGCGACACCAACACCCGCTACACGCGCTCCGGCGACACCATCGCCGAGTTCGCCGCCGGCAACGGACTCACCGACGCCTGGGTGAAACTCGTCCGCGGCGGCACCCCGCCCGCCAAGGGCACCGACGCCCTGGTCTGCGACCAGACCGGCCCCACCGTGCCCAACACCTGCGAGGTCGTCGACAAGGTCCTCTACCGCGGCAGCGCACTGGTCACGCTCGACGCCACGTCCTACAACAACGAGCACGCCAAGTTCCTCACCGCCGACGGACTCATGCTCTCCGACCACGACCCCGTCGCCGTCGGATTCTCCTGGTCGCGCAACCCCGCCTACCAGCTCAGCGACCAGTTCGGCGGACCCCACGGCGACTACTACAACGACATCGACGCCGTACCCGCCGGAGCGAGCCCCGTCAGCATCTCGCTGCGCAGCGGCTCCCGCGTCGACGGCGTGGCTCTGACCCTCGCGGGCGGCAAGGTCCTCACCCACGGCGGCACCGGCGGCACGGTGTCGACGCTGACCATGGGCAGCGGTGAGTACGTCACCTCCGCCCAGCTGTGCCAGGGCCAGAAGGACGGCCTCACGCGCGTCTTCTCCGCCAAGTTCACCACTAACCTCGGCCGCAGCCTGTCCGGCGGGACCACCACGTCCGACTGCGTGACGCGCACCGCGCCGTCGGGGTGGCAGCTCTCCGGGTTCCACGGCCGCGCCGGGGACGAGATCGACAAGCTCGGCTTCATCTACACGAAGCGCTGACCCTCGCCGAGCCTTGGATGCACCGAGAAAACGCGGCGGCGGCCTCAGGGCCGTCGCCGCGTGCCGTCCCGGCCCCGACGCCGGACCGGGTCACTGCTGAGTCCGGTGCACCTGCCGGAAAGCACCGGGGGTGACAGCGGTGTGACGGGTGAAGAACTTGCCGAAGTTGGTGGGTTCGGGAAAGCCGAGACGGCGGGCGATCGTCGCCACGGGTTCGTCGGTGTGGGCGAGCAGACGTTGCGCCTCCAGCGCGACACGGCCGTCGATGACGTGTTTGACGGGCTGACCGGTGGCGGCAATGCAGGCCCGGGTGAGGGTCTTGACCGTGTAGCCGAGGCGGTGCGCGTAGTCGGCGGCGCGGCGTGTGGCCGCGTAGGAGCGTTCCAGCTCGGCGCGGAAGCGGGCGTACACCTCGCCGCCGGCGTGCGGGTCGGCGCCGCCTTCGGCGTGGGGCAGCCGGTCGATCTGCAACAGCACCGTGGCCAGCAGGAGTTGCAGGATCTCCGCCGAGACGGCTTGTTCCGGCCGGCCGTACTCCGCCCGCAACTGGCCCAGCAGAGTGGACAGCACCGCGTACGTGGGGCTCGCCCCCAGTTGCCGGCACACGGGCCCGTACCACTCGTTCACCAGCCGGTCGGCGCTGCTGCTGTGCGGCGGGAAGGCCGGGGTGAACAGCAGGTGCGTGCCGTTGGCGGTGCCCGGCCGCACAAAACTCTGCACCTGACCGGGACGGACCCACAGCAGGGTGCCCGGGCGGCAGGGGTACGTCACGAAGTCGACGGCATGCTCTCCGCTGCCCTCGGTGATGAGGGTCAAGGTGTGGAAGTCGACGCGGTGCACCAGGTCGGGCCGCCTGCCTCGGCGGCGCCGCCGTTCGTGCAGTGTCGCGAGGTCGATGACCTCGAAGCCGGGGACGTGCTCGTGGGGCGGATCGAAGCCGAGCCGGAGGATGGCTCCGCCGTCCGCCGGACCGGGACCGTCGGGGTGTACGGGAGCCATCACTGTCTCCGAATGTCCTCGAATTACCATGCAGTGTCTCCAGGCTATCTCGCCCGCCTGCGGTTTCACGACGAGAGTGGAGGACATCACGACGGCGAGCGGCCGTCCTTCACCGCAGGAGCATCCTCATGAACGGCACGGTCACGGTCCTCGACAAGGGCGCGGTCCGCATCCACAGCTACATGTCCCCGGCGGACACCTTCCACGCCACCACCCAGCTGATCGAGACCCCGGCCCGGATCGTCGCGATCGACGCCCAGCTGAACCCGGCCTACGCCGACGAGGCCGCCGCCTACGCCCGGGGGCTCGGCAAGCCGATCGACCGGCTCATCGTCACCCACGCGCACCCGGACCACTACAACGGCGCGGCGAGCTTCGACGCGCCGGTCCACGTACTGCCCCGGGTGCGCGAGCAGATCGCCGCGCGCCCCGCCGGCAAGCTGCCCAGTGGACTGGTCGTTCCCGCCACCGACCTGACTCCGAGCACGGACATCACGCCCGGCACCGAGGTGATCGACGGCGTCCCGTTCGTGTTCGAGGCCGTCTCCGGCGGTGAGGCCGCGGACCAACTCGTCGTCAAGCTGCCCGACCAGGGCGTGCTGGTGGCCCAGGACCTCGTTTACCACGACGTCCACCTCTACCTGGGCAACAACGACGTCACCGGCTGGCAGCAGCTGGTCGACGCGCTGGCCGCCGAGTCCGGCTACGACACGATCCTCGCAGGTCACGGCCTGCCCGCCGGACCGGAGGTCTACGAGGAGATCCGCGGCTACCTCGCCGACGCGCGGGAGCTGCTCGGCGACGACGGTCAGGCGTACAAGAAGGCGATCGTGGACCGCTACCCCGCGTATGTCGGTCCGTTCATCATCGACATCGCCAACCGGTCCCTCTTCCCCGCCGCCTGACCGAGTCGCCTTCCCCTCGAATCGCCGACTTCCGGTCCCGGATCGCCGACCCGCGGCCGAGTTGATGGCCGGACAGGTGGGCGGCGCCGTGCTGGACCTCGTCCTGGCCCACCTTCTACCGCTGACGCCACGGGCCCTCCCCCGCGGCCCGCCGCTCCGCGCCTCCCCAGGAACATCCATGTCCGAGACACCCCAGACCGCCGAGGACGCACAGCGTCACCGAACGGATCCGCACGCTCCCGGCCGACCCCACCGCCTGGCACTCGTCCTGATCCTGGGGTCCCTGACCGCGCTCGGCCCGCTCACCATCGACCTCTACCTGCCCGCCCTCCCCCAGGTCAGCGGCGACCTGCACGTCTCACAGACCGTCACGCAACTGACCCTTACGGCGTTCATGATCGGCATCGCCGTCGGCCAGCTGGTCATCGGCCCGCTCAGCGACACGCTGGGCCGACGCCGACCGCTGCTGACGGGGCTGGCCGTGTACGTCACGGCGGGCGCTCTGTGCGCCCTCGCCCCGAATGCCGGCATGCTCGTCGCCCTGCGTCTGGTGCAGGGGCTCGCCGGCGCAGCGGGCATCGTCGTCGCGCGGGCCGTCGTCCGCGATCTGTACGACGGACTCGCCGCCGCCCGTCTGCTGTCCTCGCTGATGCTGGTGTCCGGCACCGCTCCGATCCTCGCGCCCGTGCTCGGCGCCCAGTTGCTGCGCCTGACCTCGTGGCGTGGCGTCTTCGCCGCCCTCACCGCGCTGGGGCTGGTGGTCCTCGCCGCCACCGTCCCACTGATGACCGAGACCCTGCCGGCGTCGCGTCGCCGTGCCGGCGGGCTGCCCACCACGTTGCGCACCATGCGCGACCTGCTCCGCGAAGGCCGCTTCACCGGCTATCTGCTCACCGGCAGCCTCAGCTTCGCCGCCCTGTTCGCCTACATCTCCGGCTCCTCGTTCACCCTCCAGCGGATCTACGGGGCCTCCCCGCAGACGTACAGCCTGCTCTTCGCCCTCAACTCCGTCGGACTGGTCGCCACGGGCCGGCTGAACGGCACGTTCCTGCTGGGCCGCTTCCCCACGCACCGAGTGCTGGCGGCGGGCCTGGCTCTGCTCGGCTGCGCCGGCACCGCGCTGGTTCTCCTCGTCACCGCCACCCAGGCGGGGCTGCCCTGGATCGCCGGCGCTCTGTTCCTCACCGCGTGTCCGGTCGGCATGATCCTGCCCACCACCACCGCCCTCTGCCTGCAACGTGCTCCCCATGCGGCGGGCAGCGCCTCCGCCCTGCTGGGCACCGCGCAGTTCCTCATGGGCGCCCTGGCGCCCGCCCTGGCCGGTCTGGGCGATCAGTCCACCGCGCTGCCCATGGCCGCGTCGGTCCTCGGCCTCGCACTGGCCGCGGCCGGCTGCTTCCTCGCCCTGTGTCGACCCTGGGCGGCTTCCGACCCGCTGGCCCGGTGAGTGACCCGGCCGGAACATGACCCCGCCCGCTCCTCCGATCACGAACCCTCTCAGGAAACGAGCCCCTCTCCATGACGGAAGCCCCTGCCACGGCGGACATCGAGGCCTGCGAGACACTCGCGCTGTTCAGCCGCCTGCTCGAAACCTCGGTGAACAGGGCGCTGCAACGTCAGTTCGGTGTCTCCCTGGAGGAGCACGCGGTGCTTTTTCTCCTGCACAGATCCGGCGGCCAGGTCCTGCACGTCACCGACGTGGCCACTTCCCTCGGCTTCTCCAGAAGCCGCGTGTCACGCTGCGTCAACCGCCAGTGCCTGCGGGGACGACTGAGCCGCACGCCCTGCCCGAGGGACGCGCGCGCGGCCCACGTGGCGCTCACCGAGCAGGGCACGGCCTTTGTGCAGCAGCTCGGCCGCGCCTACCGGGCCGCCGTGCGCGCCGGCCTCGGCTCGCTGCACATCGGATCGGAGGACGTCACCGAGCTGGTGCGGCGACTCCCGCCCCTCACCGAGCGGTACACGCGCCCGAGACCGCTCAGCGCGTGCTCCGGACGCCCACGCCCCACCGCCTGAACCCAGTGGCACAGCGCTGCTGGTCGGGCTGCCGTCCGCTGGTGCCGGACGTGAGCATGAAGTAGACGCCGCCCCGCTCGAACAGCGCCGGCGCCTCCCGGAAGGTGCCGGGCCACGGGTCGGCGACCAGGCTGTCGATGCCGATGCAGTCGGCGTTCGGCGTGTACATGCCGAGGTCGGCGTTCCCGTTCGAGACGCGACGACGCAGGCCGTGCCGTCGTCGTCCTGGACCGGCAGGTCGTCGGCCTCCGACCGTCACGGTCTCGTGGGACAGCGCGTCTGCGAGCCGGGGGGGGGGGGGGGG